>JAWLDT010000020.1:0-34034 GCA_041686485.1 Bacteroidales bacterium
CATTTTTCACTTTTTTCTTCTTCCTTCCAGCTTCCAGCTTCGAGCTTCGAGCTATCTTCTTCTTTCTTCCTTCCAGCTTCCAGCTTCGAGCTTCCAGCTTCTTTTACCGTTCACTGTTCACTGTTTACTGTTTACTGTTTACTGTTTACTGTTCCCGAATAATCGGGATATCCGACATGGGCGTATTATGTGAACATAAACATATGTCCATACGTATAGTCGTTTTCTGCATGTAAAAAATGCTTGAATATCTATTTAATATCAAACAGAATAATTGTAAGAATCTTGTAAATTTTATGAAAACAACCGAAACGATTATCACTTATGCCTTTGCGCTTATATTTCTGGTGTTTGCGTTGAACTATTTTTTCGACTTCATGCCGATGCCCCCGCTGGAAGGGGATGCAGCTACCTACATGATGGTTTTGGGCGCTACCGGTTACATGACAGCGGTTAAATTCCTGGAATTGGCAGTGGCCGTTATGTTATTGGTCAACTTTAAGCGTCCGCTGGCCTGGTTGCTGATTTTGCCTGTGACTACCAACATCCTGATGTATGACGTCTTTGTCGTCGGAATGCCAGCCCTGGGTGTACCTGTTATGCTGATGAACCTGTTTATGGTGTACAGGCATCGCCGGCAATATGCATGTTTGCTAACTTGATAAGCTTTGTGTTTGCGATCCCGGGTTGATGGTTTCACAGAAGACTGTTTATTGGCAGGTTGTTGCAAACTTCATAAGATAAGTGTAAATTTACGGTTGTGTGATCCACTTGTGTCCTGATTATGTATGTTGTCACAAAATGCTTTGCTTATGAAATATATCAACCTGCTGTTTTTTGTTTTGATGGTAGTGACCAATTACCTGGCCAACGCTTTGCCCATCAATGACAAAACAACCGGGGCATTGTCAGCCCAATATCCGAACCTCTTTGTTCCGGCCGGCATCACTTTTTCCATCTGGGGGGTGATTTACCTGTTGCTGGCTGCTTTCGTGGTGCTTCAGTTCCGGGAGCAAAACAAAGCCATTGTAGATGCCATCGGCTGGGGTTTTGCCATCAGCAGTCTGCTGAATGCGTCCTGGATCCTCGCCTGGCATTACGAACGCCTGCCGTTGTCCTTATTGATCATGCTTGGCCTGCTGGCGTCACTCATCTATATTAACCTGCAGTTGCGCGGGTTTGCGCCGGGTATCATACGCGCAGCCTTCGGCATTTACCTTGGATGGGTTGCCATTGCTACCATCGCCAACGTGACAGCCTTACTGGTTCATTATAACTGGGGCGGATGGGGCTTGTCAGATGTCACCTGGGCTATCACGATGATCCTGGCCGGACTTGTGATCACGGCACTGGCATTGTATCAGCTGAAAAATCCTTATCTCGGACTGGCGGTCATCTGGGCGTTCATCGGCATCTACCTGAACCGGCAGGCGGATTACCCGCCAATCGCCATAACGGCTATGGTTGCCGCGGCTGTCATGGCGGCCATGACCTTATGGTCGTTCATCAGGCAATTATCCGGTCCTTACCAGGGTAGCTGATCCGATAATTTTTGGGCTATCAGGCGACGGCACGCCTTTTCTTACCACGTGGTCCTTTGTGACGGTCACGGAAATCGTTGCCGCTGAAATCTTCGTTTTCTTCCGCTTCGATGCGCACGCCCCGGTATGTTGCGTTGTTCAACGTGCCAATGATCTTATTGGCCATCCGGCTTTCGACTTCCACGGCGGTGGTGCGTTTGAATATCTCGATCTGTCCGATCTCAACATTGCGGGCTCCGGGAACACCGGCACAAAGCTGGATAATCTCCCGCTTGGTAACATTTTTCCCTTTTCCGAGGTTAAACAGTACGCGCGACATGGGGCGGCCATTGCTTGTCCGGCGTTTCTTGTCGCCTTTCGAAGCTCCATTGGATGGACGTTCTGGTGCTTTTTTGTCGCGTACATTCAGGTCGGGTGCATCTTTATAATAGTCGAGGAAACGGTTAAATTCCAGGGAAACAAAGCGTTTGATAAGTTCTTCTTTCGAAAGATCACCCAGGGTGTTGTATACGTCTTCCATGAGCGGCTCAATGTCGTGATGCGAAATCGCTGTTTCCTGCATACGTCCGGCCATGCTCAGGAGCTGACGCTGACAGATCTCCTTGCCATTGGGTACCGGCATGTAGGCGATCTTTTTCTGCAACATTTTTTCGATCTGCGCGATGCGCCCTTTCTCTTTCGTGTTGATGATTGAGACGGCCAGGCCTTCTTTCCCGGCACGGCCTGTCCTGCCGGAGCGATGTGTATACGCCTCGTTGTCGTCAGGAAGGTTGTAGTTGATCACATGGGAAAGGTTATTTACGTCGAGTCCGCGAGCGGCTACATCGGTGGCGACCAGCACGTTCAGGTTGTTGCTGCGGAACTTCTTCATTACGCTGTCACGCTGGGCCTGCGACAGGTCGCCGTGCAGGGCTTCCGCGTTATAACCGTCATTCATGAGGTTGGCAGCTACTTCCTTGGTTTCATGCCGTGTCCGGCAAAATATCAGTCCGTAAATGGCCGGGTCGCTGTCTACAATACGCTTGAGTGCTGCGTAGCGATCACGGGCATGTACCATGTGGTAGATGTGGCTCACATTTTCGGCACCGGCATTCTTCTTTCCAACGGTGATCTCCAGCGGGTTTCGCATATAGTTTTTGGTGATCGCGGCAATCCCTGGCGACATGGTGGCCGAAAACAAGAGGGTGTTTTTCTCATCCGGTGTTTTGTCCAGGATGGCGTCCACATCTTCGCGAAATCCCATTTTCAGCATTTCATCGGCCTCATCGAGCACCAATGTCTGGATTTCCGACAGGTCAATGCGCTTGCGACGCACCAGGTCATGGATGCGCCCCGGCGTAGCCACCACCACATGGGCACCACGCTTTAACGACGCGATCTGATCCTGGATGGACGCACCGCCGTAAACGGAAACAATGCGTAGATCATTCATATAACGACTAAAATCCTCGAGGTCGCGGGTAATTTGTAAACATAACTCCCGGGTGGGACTTAAAATAAGGAGCTGCGGATGTTGGTCCGCCAGGGTGATATTTTCCAGGGCTGGTAAGCCAAAAGCAGCTGTTTTGCCGGTTCCGGTCTGTGCCAGACCAATAATGTCACGTTTTTCTTCCAGTAGTACAGGGATCACTTCACCCTGTATCGGGGTGGTTTCTTTGAAGCCAAGGGCATCAAGCCCCCTGAGGACTTCCTTGGAAAGCCCCATTTCTGTAAATAGCATAGTAAATTTGTTCGTTGTCTGCCCAATCGTATAGCTGGACACCTGTTAATAATAAATTGAACCCCATTGGTCATCCGGTATTCTGTTCCAACGCCAAAGCCCTTTTCTTTTCAGGCTTTTGATAGTTAATCAGGAAGCGCTGATGACCAGTTTGGGTTTAACAGAATGCCAGTATAAACCCCTTTGAGCAAAGACAGCAGGAAATGCAGTCTTTCGTGTTTACCCGGTAAAAAACAGTGTGAATTGTTCTGATATTGGCGGGATCGTTGCAGTACATTCTCTTAAAACCGGTGCAAAGGTACGCTTTTTTTCCTTCGGATAGCATTTATTATTGTTATTTGATAACAAAGATGTCCTTTGGCTGGAATAATGCACGTTATACGATGAAAAATTTTTTTTTTTGAACTTTTTTTGTTTTTATTGGTTTTTACCATTATCTTTATCAAGTCTAAATAAAAATAACATCAGGCTTTTTGCTGGCTTTTCTTGTAGAAGCCATTTTTTAGAAGGACAAGTTAAACCAATGATTAAAACAGATAAATATCTATTGTTTTATTATTTCTATGAATTTCCTAATTAAGATACACACAACTCAAATTGCCATTTTGCGAAAAGGAATGTGTTTCCTTCGGTTTGCAGCTTAGCTATTCGTCTATGAAAATAAGAAAATCCATGTACAGGCACTTCCTATTGTGCGTTTTTTGTCTGCTTCCTGTTTTGTCCCTGGCATCCAGCCCTTTTGGTATAGACGGGAGCTTCGGAATTTATTACGACATGTATAATTATTCCGTTACACAGTATGAGACATTCAGGCCACGACACCCGTCTGATCTCGGTCGGTTTAATGCCAATGCCACCATCACCGTCGGCGAGTACTTCAGTATGCCCTTCGGGATCAATATTTCCAACCAGAGCAGGTCTTATTATCTGCCATCACTGCCCGAAGAACGGTTTATTGATTATGTTCAGAATCCACGCAACAATATTCATTTTTCCCCTTCCTATAAATGGGCACAGGGCTTTTTTGGAACACAGTCACCGGCGTTCTCGGAACTGACAACCGGGGATATGCCCATTTTTGGCGCAGGTATCGAAATCAACCCGGGTAAGTTTCTTTTCTCGGCTCATTATGGAAAGTCGCAACTGGCAGTCAATGCCAATCCTGCCGAAAATATAGCCGGTGCCTGGGAGCAGCGCATCCTGGCTTCCCGGATCGGTATAGGCCGTCAGGACGGCACGATGTTTACCCTGCAGGTTGTTCATCGTCAGGATGATATATCTTCAATCGATGCATCCCCTGGTGGCCTGTTTCCGCATGAAGGGTTAACGGTTTCCCCGCTTCTGCAGATCCAGCTATCTGAAAATGTCCAGTTTACAACCGAGACGGCGGGTTCCGTGTACACCCATAACCTTAACGGTCCGCCATTGCCTTATGAGAATGTTGTGACGGAGAACGCCGAAAACCTTCTTTCGGTAAACGGTTCCACGAACACCGATTTTTCAAATATTACATCCCTGGAATGGCAGTCGGACCGTGCCGGCCTTGGCGCAGAAGTGCGCTATATCGGACCCGGCTTTGAGGCTGCCGGCTATCGTACCATGGAACGCGATCTCATTGATTATAACCTGAATACCAACCTTCAGTTCCTTGACAATAAGATCATGTTGAACGGGACCGCCGGGATTCGCGAAAACAACCTCCAGAATACCACGGCTGAATCTACCCGGCGTTTCATCGCCAATGCAAACCTTTTTGCCCAGGTAAGCGAAATCCTCAGTATAAATACCAATTACGCCAACTTTGGCTTTCGTAACAACGTCGTTTTTGATACACTCCGCGTGGAGATGATCCAAAATAATGTCTCTGTATCCCCTTCACTACAATTTAACCGTGATGAGCTAAACCACATCATCAATGTTACAGCCGGAATGCAGCTCTTTGATGAATATAATGTTTTTTCCGGGGATTTCGTGACTACGCAGTCATCAAGCATTAACCTGAACTATAATATAGTTTTTAATAACATCCCTCTGAACACCGGACTAATGGGCATGTACCTGAGCAACGAAACCCCGGTGATGGATATGACCCTCTATCATGTGGGGATCAATGCCCGCTACAGCTTTTTGGATGAACGGCTCAGACCCTCGGTGATGCTGGCCCATTCGGGTATCAGCAGGGGAGCGTTCACTACCGACTACCGTTGGCGCCTCAACGTCAAAACCGATTTTGAGGTGCGAAAAAATATGGATGTCCGTTTTGGCTATACATTTTCGGATTACCGGTATGGCTCGGCCCGTCCAGGTGCAAAAACCCGTGAACATCGCCTGCAACTTTCAGTTGTACAACAATTTTGATAATTACATATCTGTAACCCACATCCACAAAAATCTGAAAAACAGCTAACAACGAAAATATATACAGATGAAAACAATCCATTACCTGCTACTCATGTTTTTTCTGGGGATGGCAACGCAAGCTTCTTCCCAGGTTCAGATCAACCTCAATGTGGATGCCAACCCTTCGCCACGTATTTCCGACTGGGTGGAGCGGGATGAGCTGGCTATCCTTACGGTAACCAATACAAGCCCGGAGATGGAGGGCATGTCATATCGTATCCAAATGCGGTTGCTCCTTGACGGTAACCTGGTTGCCGAAACCCATTTGCCTTCCGTGCCATCTCGTTCATTGCTGCTGGGCACGGATGTCTTCCTGGCTGATGAAGTGATACCTTATCAGGCAGTCCGTCTATATGGCAATCATGAGAACACGGTTATGCAGACAGGTATGCTGCCTGCGGGCCACTACACCTTTTGTGTGTCGCTGTTGGATATGAATAACAATGTGATATCTACCCCGCAGGAGGTATGCCGGAACATGTTTATTACAAGCTACCAGCCTCCCGAACTGATATCCCCGGTTCGTAATACGGAGATTAATGCCATGGACCTGATGGCAACACAGTTTGTATGGAGTCCGATGACCCCCAGTCCGCCGGTTCAGGATGGATTAAAATATGTGATGGTGATCACGGAGGTGCAGCCCGGACAAAGTCCTTCCCAGGCATTTTTTGTGAACTACCCGCTTGTCGAGGAGGAGGTATTTGGTGCTACCCGTATGATCTGGCCACCTGATATTGATGTCCCCGATAAAGAGACACAGCTGGTCTGGGGCGTTAAGGCTGTTACCCTGGATGATGAGCCTTACCTGGCCGACAATGCCGGTTTTTCCAATGTAAGTGCTTTTACTGTTATCCCGGATGATTTTACCCCCAAGACCGGCGAAGAGGGGGAAGAGGACCCTCCGGAGGAAGGAGAGGAAGAAGAGGGTGAAGAAGAAGAAGAGGAGGAAGAAGAACCTGATCCCGGAGAGGGCACCCTGGCCGCAACAGATACGATATATGCCGGCGACAACGGTGAATTTATGGTCATCGCATCCAATATCGCGGAAGCGAATGGTACCTTTTCCGGAGATGGGCGGGTGTTTATCGACTGGCTTAATGCCAGCGTGAAAGTGGCTTTTGACAGCATCACGGTTGATGATGATAACCTGCTTGTTACAGGTGTCATCAATTCCGTAACAGACGATAATGCTCCGGTGTACCCGCTCCAATGGGCCACACAGGGAGCAGCCAATATGGCGTTTACCCATTCGGAAGCAGATGTAGTATCGGCCTGGGTGGATAACACGCCCGGGCAGCTGTTGCCCTATATGAATCCCACGGAGGTCATTCAGCCTGTGAAAATGCCACTGGGCTTTAACTGGACCGCGGGCAGTCAGGTGGCCATCACAGAAATGGTCTTTCGTGCAGATAAGTCGGAGTTTAATGCCGTAAGCGCCCTTGCCTTGCCCTACGATATGGGCACGCAACGTCTGGGCTTCCTGGCACGCAACATCGAATTCCATCCCACCGGGATAAGCATGCCGATGGAAAGGCTGGAGCTCGTTGAGGATTTCAGTATCGGCAACGTGAACAACCAGATGGTGTTTCAGTTTAATCAGCCGGACAACAACAACCTGGGCTGCTATATTGAATGGGATGATGAAGGATTTTCCGAATTTGGCATTCAGCTCTCGGTATTGTTTACGCGCGACTGGCTGTTGCCATCACCCGACAACGACCCTGGTGCGAAGGTGTCGGCCAGTTTGTCTGCCCAGGGGCCTTCATGGGATGAGCTGATTATCGGCGGCACCCTGGAGCGCGCTGAGATCGTGGGTACCAACGGCATGACCATATTGGCCGACAGTATCTATTACGATTTTTCGGAGGTGCTCAATCCGCCCGGGATTGTGTTCCCGGAAAATTATCCGGGTGATACCACCGAACTGTTTCGTGGCTTTTATATGAGTGCTTTTGAGATGGAGATGCCCGAGGGGTGGAAGCTTCATTCAGGCGGACCACCCAAGGTGGCAGCGTATAACATGATCATTAACGATACCGGGCTGACCATGTACGCCGAGGCTACCAATATCGTGCAGTTTCCTGATGCTGAAGTGGCTGACCTGATTGCCAGTATAGATACGGTGAATGTGGAGATGGTGGCCGGGTCTCTCGTGGAGGCAGGTGTTAAGGGGCAGATCGGCTTGCCGGCCAGCAAGAAAGACTCTATACCCGACCCGCTGGCCTATGTGGCACTGTTTAATAACCCACAGGCACCCGGTGATCCTGTGAACTTTCAACTGACGATTTCACCCACGGGACCCATTCCCGCACACATGCTTAAAGGAGACCTTGTACTGGCTGAGACTTCCAACATTGTGGCCTACTTTGATGAGAACAAAAACACCTTTGACATTGACCTGAATGGTACATTTAACTGGGCTTCCGTTGACCTTGGTCCCGTGAAGGATATCGAGCTCGGACTTGATTTTCAGGGATTGGGTATGCTCTATGACTCCTCCCAGAGTAATGGTTTTAGCTTCCAGATCGGCAGCTGGGCCTTTGCCAGCGAGCAGAAGCTATTGGCCAACTTCCCTGTAACCATCGATAACATAGATTTTACAAGTATGACGCCACAGCAGAACCAATGGATACGGGGCGAGATTGGGTTTGACGTCATTTTCAACCTCTCGGAAGACATTGGGGGCATGACCAGCCTGGGCGTTGAGATGGCATTCCTGGATAATGTGCCGGACCAAAAATTTTATCCCGATTATCTGGGGACAAGGCTGGACTCCATTGCTGTGCAGGCCAATATGTCTTCGGTAAGTATTGAGGGCGCAATTGGTTTCCGGAATGAAGACCCGGTGTTTGGGAACGGCTTCATCGGCACCATCAGTGCGGACTTTAAGCCAGCCGGCATACAGGCTTCTGCGTTGGCAGAATTTGGAAATACAACCTACCAGAATGGCAATGATCTTTACCGGTATTGGCGCGTGGAGGCGGATCTTGTGCTACCGGCGCCGGGCGTCGTCTTTCTGCCGGGTATGGCCTTCAGGGGATTTGGTGGTGGCGCATACTACAATATGGAAGCCAGCCTTGCAGGGACCACGTATACATTCTCACCGCTTAAATCACAACTTGGCTTTCAGGCGAAAGCCGTTCTGGCCACAACACCGAAAGAAGATGGTTTTAACGCCGATGTGAACCTGGCAGGCGAATTCAACACCAACACCAATGGCCTCACCTTTATCAACTTCACCGGCGACTTCTGGGTTGGTGCAGAGCTAAACAGCCAGTCGCGTGCCAAGGCCATCGTGGCTGGTGATCTGGGCGTCACTTATGACTTCCCGCAAAAACATTTTAACCTGTTTGCCAACGTGAATGTGAATGCCCCCCCGATAAGCACACCCAACCCGGTAGGACTGGTACTGGATATTAACGGAATGACAAACCAATGGTATTTCAAATTCGGGGAGCCCAACAATCCGAACACGGTAAGTATTTTTGGCGCTAATCTCTATTCCTACCTCATGTTCGGAAACGACATTCCCTTCCCTTCAGGGTTTACACCGGATTTTTCCAATGCCTATTACAATGCTGTAAACCAATGGCCCGGAACCGGCAGCATAGGTCAGGGTGGCGTCGGGCCACATACCAATACGGGTTCTGGTTTTGCTACGGGGCTGGGGTTTATGTTTGATCATTCAGGCGAGTTTGGTGTAGATAACCCGCTGAGTTCAGGTGACTGGTACGCCGGTTTCAATCTCGGGGCAGGCGCAGAGCTGCACCTGGCTTTCCTGAACTATTCCGGCAATTGTGCGGGGAACAACCCCATTGGCATCAATGGCTGGCGGGCAAGCGGCGGGCTTGGCTTTTACGCCACAGCCGGTGCTTACGTGCGACGTGAGGGCGGCCTTTTCGGCGACAAAACCTGGCAACTCCTTGACCTCGCGGCAGGAGCCTGGATCTATGGAGAGTTTCCCAACCCCTACTATGCTGCAGGAGCCATATCAGGCCACGCTTATGTGTTTAAGTTGATCAATGTTCACTTCCACAGGGAGTTTGAGGTGGGAACCGCCTGTACAAACTCCCCGGTTGGCTCATCGGTGACCGTGACACCCGGGGATGTGGCAGCCGATCAACAAGAAAAGCTGGTTCAGTATATACAACCACCCAGCACATACAACTTCCCCACCGATGCACCGCTGGCCGTCAAATACGGCCTGGAGCCGGATGAGGTGTTTGACGTGGCCGAACAGCAAGCCGACGGGACCATTATCATGCGCACATTCAAGATGGAGAAATCTGTCTCCCTCCAGGTTGAGCTGGAAAACAGTGGCTTGTCGCCGGTATTGCTCAACCAAACAACCAATAACCTGGGAGAATACCTGTACACTACCATCCAGGAAGTTGAAGGGGTTGGTCCCGGACAGAACCTGGCAGGGCCTGGAGGTATTATCGGAGGAAACGGGGGTGCGGCAGGCACGGATGGTACATCCCAAAACCTTGGCCCCAGTGGTGGGACAATTTTTAATTTCATGGGTGGTTCTCAGGTCATAGATGCCGGTATCACAGGTCCTGCCGGAGGCGGTCAGACAGGTGGAAACGGGTCAGGCACAACTTCCGGATTGGATCCGGTAAATATGCCATTGCTTCCTTATCCTTCTGAACCACCACCCCCGGACTATGGCGACCTGCCACCCACACCGCCCCCGCCTGTAAACGACCTGGATGAGGATACGAACTATACATTTACCGTTACCGCCACGCTGAAAGAATATCAAAACGGCACCTGGATAAATGCCATGACCAAAGAAGGTGACCCGGTAACCGAAACAGTAGAAAAAACCTTCTCCACAGGGGGAATGGAGGAAGCCACGGGGACGCAACTTCCGTTACAGAGTTTCTGATAGCTGTTCTTTTGATAAAGTTATAGCGTCATAAAACATTGAAAATCATGCAGTAATGCAAATATAAACAAATGAAACGCCCAGGACAAGATTTTGACACACAGAGCAAGAGGATAGATGTTAGAAGTTAGATGATAAGTTAGAAGGTAGAAGTTGAACAGTGAACGGTAAAGGTAGCTGGAAGGAAGAAGTGAAAAGTGAAAAATGAAAAATGAAAAGTGAAAAGTGAAAAATGAAAAGAGAAAAATGAAAAGTGAAAAGTGAAAAGAAGCTCGAAGCTGGAACCCGAATGCAATTCGGGTATAAGAAACGCCCGGGAAACAAGAACCCTGAAGGGTTCAATTCAGTTGCAGGCCGGACTTGGCCGGCCTGCCATTTACAAAAAAAGGGCAGAGGTAGACGCAGCACTTGGGCTGCGTGACCTCGGCCGACGTACTATTTACAAAAAAGAAACAGAGGTAGACGCAGCACTTGGGCTGCGTGACCTCGGCCGACGTACTATTTACAAAAAAGAAACAGAGGTAGACGCAGCACTTGGGCTGCGTACCGTAACATATGTCGCCAGTGGTAGCCGCAGCACTTGGGCTGCGTACCCGTGCGCCCTGAAAAGGCAATTTAATTCAGCCCAGTGGCAACGCCCTGGGTCGACATAGGGCCAACAACCCTAGAAGCGCCCTGAAAAGGGCAGCTTAAATACAACCGCATAAGTCTAAATAACAGATAGATACAAAATTATATACAGATGAAACCATTTGGATCAATAAAGAAAGAACTTCCCGGCCTCGCTGCACGTCAGCAGGCAACCATGAAGGTTGCGAAAAACAAACATCGTTTTCAGCAGCTCTCTCGCCTGCTTGCTTTGATCGCACTCATGCTTACCCCATTTTTCGGAACATTTGGGCAGGACACCGATCCCCTGGCCGATGAATTTGCCACCACCATCAATGTTACCGGACGTTATGTTGAGGATACCGGTATTGAGCTCCGCTATTTTCCTGAGAAATCTGTGGTGCTGGAGACCGGCTTTCGCGACGGCTTTATCATTGAGCGCAGCCTGGCAGGCACCGACGATTTTGTGGAGATAGCCCGTCTGTTGCCTTTTGATGCAGAAGCCTGGGATGACATCATGGAAGACGCCGAAGGCGAAACCTTTGAACTGCTGGATCTGGCCCGGGGCTACCTGCAGATGGCCCGCACACCCAAAGGGGGTAATTTCGATTTTGAAACAGGTATCAGCGACATGCGCAGCCAGCGAGGTGATGAAGACTTTGAGTATGCCGTACTGGTGCTCAGTGCTGCACGCGAAAGCCGCGTGGCAGAAGCCCTGGCCCTTAGCTACACCGATGAAAACGTAACCGCAGGCCAGAGCTATACATACAGGGTGCGCACGGTAGACGAGCCGCCCATCTATAACCTGCTACCAGCACCGTTTACCATTGAAGCCAGCGTGGATGAACACCGTTTTGACAATGAGGTCTTCTTCTATGAAGGCGACACATGGATCAATTTCGTTTGGGAAGAAGACGATAACCTCTCCCTGTATGAAGTGGAGAGAAAAGACCCGGGAGCAGATTCCTTTGTCCTGCTGACCGATGCCCCGCGCATCAACCTTCGCGGAAAAGATTTTGACGACATTCAGCGCAGCACTTTCCGCGACGAAGACCTTGAAAACTATCAGGTGTACACCTATCGCTTTTACGGGCATACCGTCTTTGGTGAACGCATCCTGTTTGCCGAGGTGGAAGCCATGCCACGCGACCGCACGCCCCCGGAAGCCCCAGGGCTGACTACCCTGGAACATCATCGCCCCCGGGAGGTGCTTCTCGAATGGGAAATGAACGATCCGCCGGCACCAGACCTGATGGGCTTTGTTGTCGGACGGAGCAATGCACCGGATGAAGACTTTCAGATCATCCATCCCGAACTCCTTTCCGAAGAAACCCGTTCGTATCGGGATACCACCTTCGTGGAAGGACAACTCAATTATTACGTCATTCAGGCCGTGGATACAGCCTTTAACGTAAGCTCTTCCATCCCGGCGGCAGTCACCCTCATCGATACCATCCCCCCAGCCAACCCTGTCTGGCTTTCAGCTACCATCGACAGCCTCGGGGTGGTTACCCTGGAGGTGGAAAAGAACCCGGAACAGGACCTCATGGGATACCGGCTGTTCCGGGCCAATGACCCTGAACATGAATTTTCTGTCGTGCACGAAGGCTTCGTGGAGGATCAGACCCTCCGGGATGAGGTACCCACGACCTTTACGGAGACCGTGACCCTGAATTCACTCACATCAAAGATCTACTACAAAGTGAAAGCCCTTGACTTTAACTTTAACCAGTCGGGTTATTCCGAAGTGATGGCGGTAGAGCGTCCGGACACCATTCCGCCTTCGACACCTGTATTCAAACGGGTTGTTAATCGTACCGACGAGGTGGAGCTGCATTTAGCCCAGAGCGAGAGCCGTGATGTTGTATCACAACGATTGTATCGTAAAACGGATCTTTCCTTGCCCTGGGAGCCCTATGGCGATCTGGAGGAAGGCCAGCGGGTTTTTGTTGATACGAATGTTGTGCAGGGGACCACCTATTACTATTCCGCGCGGGCATTGGATAACAGTGACTTATATTCTGATTTCGCCATGCCGGTGTATGGCAAAGCCTATGATGACGGAGTCAGACCGTCGGTCAGGGACCTTTCCTTTGCAGTGGTGGAAGGCGACGCCATCCTCTCGTGGGAGTATGAGCCGGCCGGTGATGATACCTTCTTTATCGTTTATAAAGAAGACGAACAGGGACGTATGCGACAGCATAAACGTACCAGCGAGCTGTTGATCACCGAACCGGTTGAGGTCGCTGAAACAGCCACCTATGCCGTGCGGGTCTTTACAAATGATGGTGGCCGCTCCTCATTGAGTGACAGCATTGTCCTTGATACCGAGTAGCCTGAAGATTGTCACGCTTTCCGGAAATTCCTATACATTTGCAGGGTGGATATGCCTGTTTGCTGATCCCAATGAACCCTGCCATGAATATGCCCAATAATCCGACATTCGCCGATAAGGTCATCGCCTTTAACAGGAAGTTGAAACTGGATAAACAGCTTCCTGAGGGGATAAGGGTTATGAACCCTTTTACGGAAAACCCGGAAGCCTTGTCCATCTCCTCAGCCTTTTATAAAAAGTATTACGACGATCACCGCATGCGGCATTTGATTCTGGGAATAAATCCCGGCCGCTTTGGTGCCGGGGTGACCGGAATCCCGTTTACCGATACCAAGCGGTTGGTCGGGAAATGCGGCCTGCATATGGAGGGAAGAAGCACCCATGAACCTTCCTCCGTCTTCGTGTATGAGGTGATTGATGCCTGTGGTGGCCCGGCCGCCTTTTACCGTGACTTCTATATCAATTCCCCCTGTCCGTTGGGCTTTGTTAAGACAAACAGCAACGGCAAGGAAGTGAACTTTAACTATTACGACAGCAAAGCCCTGCAGAACCTGTTGACCGACTTCATGGCAGAGACCGTACAAACCCATATTTCTATGGGGATCCATACCGATGTGGCCTTCTGCATGGGATCAGGCAGGAACTATCAGTTTCTGAGCTACCTTAATGAACGGCATCAGTTTTTTGAACGGCTTATCCCCCTTGAACACCCTCGTTATGTGATGCAGTATAAGTCCAAACACAAGGATTTTTATATCGAGAAATATCGCAAAGCACTTTTGGGTAGCTAAGAGGTGACAGTGTCAATACCTGGGAGGTGACAGTGTCAATACCTGGAAAATACAGCAGAGTATTGGTTTGTTATTCGTTGCGAACCACTTTTTCCCGGATGATGCCGTTTGGTGTTTTCAGATGAAGGAAGTAGACTCCCGGGGGCAATGCACCCATGTTTAAGGTGGTTTGCTGTTCTTTTGGGACTGCTGATTTTACAAGCTTGCCACTTGTGGTGTAGAGTTCCAGTCCGGTAATGTCATCATGCATCTCAATAAAGATCAAAGAGGTTGACGGGTTGGGAAAGATGGTGACATGCATAGGGGCCGGGTCCGGCGTGATATGTACCGTGGTGTCTCCCCAGATCTTCTCGACGAATTCCGGACGATCGATAAAGGGGTTGCGGTTGCCCTGGATCGCGTATACCGCCTGATTGCGCACGCGCTCTTTTTGGCTGACAGGGTCCTGTTCGTGCCAGTCAAGCAGCATGTCGATCACCCAGGGCTCGTAGCCCGGATAGGTATTATGGTCAAACATCGCATTGCCAGAATCGCTGTATGTCCAGTCTTCAATCTGGTTTTCGTAGCGGGTGATCATATAGAAAAAAGCCCTGGCCAGATCTCCCTTGTAGGCGTCGATGGGTTCAAACGCAACACCTTCGTAGCCACCGGCCGCGTTGGGCCCCAGCTTTGTGCCGTTCATGGAGATCCATTGGGGGTTGTCCACTTCCCCAAACGGATAACTGCCCCGCTGGGCATTCACATACTTATCGACCGGATAGATATGATAGAGATCGGTGTTCATAGGGTCAACAGAACCGCCAAACCAGGAGCGGGGCATGCTGTGCTCGCGGTTGTATACGTCGTCTTCTGATGTACCCCCCGTTCCGGAGTCCTGATCATCTCCGAACGTGTAGATGTATGGCGGTTCTTCGCAGGGAATATCAGCGTAAATATCCCATACATACCCGTCGAAGGTAGCATCGGTAACTTCAAAATGGGTCCATAGAGCGCTGTATGATTGTACGGAATGACCTTCAATGATGCCATATAGCTGTGTTTTGAGCTCACTCCCTGTGCCGGTGGCGGTCTCATAATACGCTTCCGGAACAGTTGTGTCAATCCCCGTTCCGCTGACCGGGAGTGGAATGTCTTCAGTATCATCCGAGTAATGAATGATGTCGCTTTCGAAAACGCCGGTGGTTTCCGGAAACAGACGAACATAAATGCGGGTTGGCGCTACTTCGCCATCCACAGCCGGCAGCGATAGTGAGTCCGTAAAGCCCTCATAACAGTGGAGGGATATCCTGAAAGGCTCCCCGGCCTGCAATATCAACGGTGACGATAGTTGCTCTGCGGAAACTTCGTAAAATTGCTCACCGGAAAAATGTCCTGTGCAGACCTCCCGGAAATCAGGCAGCTGTTCGTCCGATACCGTGATAACCGGCTGGGCATTTGCTGCCACGGCTGTAAACAGAGCAAGTGCAATAAGCTGCCAGCGAAAAATAGAATAACTCATATCTAAGCGTGGTGTTGGTTGTATTTACTGTTCACTGTTCACTGTTCACTGTTCTTCTTCCTTCCAGCTTCCAGCTTCGAGCTCTTTCTTCACCATCCTTCCTTTACAACCTGTTCTTCCTTGACGCCCAGCTCGTAGAGGTGCTTTTCAACTGCCTCCATCATCGGGGGCGGGCCACAAAGGTAAAAATTCTGATCGGTGGTCAGGATCTGGTCTTTCAGGAAATCTTTGGTGATAAAGCCGTGCGCATGTTCGTTGAACTCTTCTTCTGACAGGATGTGCGTCAGGTTGTCCCCGAGCATCTCTTCCAGTTCATCTTTCAGGATAATGTCTTTGACCGTTTTGTTGGCATAGATCAACTGGTTGTTGCCCGTTTTCTGTTTTTTGGCCAGATCGCGGAAGATGGCAATAAATGGTGTGATGCCGGCGCCTCCGGCAATAAAGGTTCCTTCGCCCTTGTAAGTGATGGCGCCAAAGACATCATGCAGGATCAGTTCGTCACCGGCATGCACGTCGAGAAGTTTATCCGTAGCCCCGTCATGCGACGGGTAGGTTTTGATGACGAACTCCAGGTCCTGGTCTTCCGGCAGGGAGGTAAACGTAAATGGTCGCTTTTCCTTTTGCCAGCCGTTTTTGTTGATGGCGATGTCTGTTGCCTGACCGGGCTTAAACTGATATCCTTCCGGTTTCTCTGTCACGATACGAAGGGTATCGTGCGTCACATGTTCGATGGTTTTGATGCTAACTGTATATTTGCTCATATGTAACAGGTTTTAATGTTCTTTACTGGTTCTTGTTTTTGTTGTTTTCTTCCTGCTGCCGCCGCCGGTGTCGCCAGACAAAATAGAGGAGGATGATGATTACTGGTATGATGATATAAAAGATGATGTTTTCCGTTGATTCAAAAAAATGTACCGGTTCAGAGTCATAAGGGATGTTAGTCGGGCGCTGTGCATAAACAAGCGCGGGGATCCATAGCAGCAAAAATACAATGAGGTTTTTTACAGGTTTCATGATCTTATACTGTTTGTTTGAATGGGTAAAACGGATGGATGGCTCAAAAGTTCAAAAAAGGGCTTCCTTGTTTGTGGCTGCCTGTTTGAGTTTATGTCTGATGGTGATGATACCTTTAATAATGAGAAATTGGATGGTCAGGATAAAGACAATGGCAGCACTTGAAGGGATGTCCAGGAAATAGGCGGCGAGCAGGCCAAGTACTGAGCCGGATGTACCGAGGAGAGCCGCCAGCGGTATGATGCGTGCAAAGTTGCGGGTGAAAAGCATGGCGGTGATCTGTGGCAGGGTAAATATGCTTATTACCAGTATGATACCTATTGTTCGTATACTGATCACAATAGCCAGGGCGATCATGATTGACATCATATAGCGATAGGTATTCACGAACATTCCTTTTGTTTTGGCAAACTCAGGGTCGAAAGCCGTATAAATGATCGGCCTGTAAAACAGGATAAAAACCAGGGCGATCAGGAGGAAGAACCCAAGGAGCATAGAAAGCTCTGTCTGACCTACAGAAAGGATGTTGCCAAACAGGAAGGTCATGAGGTTAGGTGTATAGCCGGGGGTCATAAAGATAAAGATGATGCCGATGGCCATTCCGAGCGACCACAGGATGGCAATGGCGCTGTCTTCGCGCACTTTGCCCTTTTGTGAGATCCATTCTATCCCAAGCGCAGAAAGGACCCCGAAGATGCCGGCTCCGAGGAACGGATTCAGTCCCATATAGAAAGCCAGGCCAATACCGCCAAATGAAGCATGGGTGATGCCGCCGCTGATAAAGACAATCCTTCTTGATACGATATACGTGCCGGCCATGGCTGCTACCAGTGAGGTGAGCACCGCTGCGATCAGCGCATTCTGAAAAAACTGATATTCGAAGATGGTGAACAGCTCACTCATTATCGTGCGATTTTAATACACGGTGGGGAACAGGTCCGTGGGCAATGACATCCACCGGACAGTTATATACCTTTAACACCTCATCCGAGAGCTGGTTGGAAGGATGGTAATGCAGGGTGCCGTTCACGCAGGCAATGCTTTTGATGACCGGGGATATCGTACCAATATCATGAGAAACCAGCAAGATCGCCATCTTTTCGTTCAGCTTCGTAAGCCACGAATATAGCTCCTGCTCAAATTGTTTGTCCACATGGGTGTTGGGCTCATCCAGGATAAGCAGCTCAGGATTATCGATGAGTGCCCTGCTTAGCAGGGCCTTTTGTAACTGTCCGCCGCTGAGTTCGCCGATAGGTGTTAATGCAAGATGACTGAGTCCTGCCTCCTGAAGCATGCTGCTTACCTGCCTGCGCTGTCCGGTGGTCAGGTATGGCAGCCAGCGGCGCCTGCCCGAGAGTCCGGAGCTTACAAGCTCCTTCACCGTAATGGGGAATGACCTGTCAACCTGTGAGGCTTGCGGCAGATAGCCAATAGTGGGCTTGCCCGAAGGAAACAACCGTTTCCCGGAAAAAATGGGCTGTAAACCCAGTATCACTTTGATCAGGGTCGTCTTTCCGCCTCCATTAGGGCCAATTACCCCAATGAAGTCGTCCGGATAGATCTCCAGATTTACATCCCGCAGCACCGTTTTGCCAAAGTAGCCGGTACGTATATCCTGTAATATGACAAGGGGTTTGCTCACCGGAGGTTGTCTTTAAATGCATTCATGATTTCTTCCATGCCCTCAAACCAGTTGTATGCCATGGGATTGATCTGTACAAGGCTTGCTCCTGATTCCTGACTGACAAGTTCGGCACTTCGTTCGTCAAATTCCTCCTGTATGAAAATTACCGGGATCTCCTGTGCCCTGGCCTGGTCTATAATGCGACGTAACCTGCCAGGTGTGGGTTCTTTGCCTTCATGTTCGATGGGGATCTGTTCAAGACCATAATCACGCGCCAGATACGTGAGTGCCGGATGGAAGATCATAAAGGACTTCTGTTCCAGCTCCTCTGAAAGTTGTTGCATCCTGAAATGCAAGTTTTGCACCCTGTCATACAAACTGTCGTGGTTGTCCCTGATCTGATCGGCCATCGCCGGGTAGGTTTTGCTTAATGCTTCTTTGAAAACCGGCAGCAACTCCAGCATCGTGGCAGGCGACATCCATATATGGGGATCGACACCGCCTTCATGTACATGGTCGCCATGCTCAACAGGTTCACCGCGGATCAGCTCTATATTTTCTGACAAGTCGATGATCTCCATATCCTTACCCAGCTCCGCCAGCCTGTTCATCCAGGCCTGCTCGTATCCCAGGTGGCCAATCCGGAAATAAATGTCTGCCTCCGAAAGGGACTGAAGCTGACTTGTCGACGGTGAATAGGTCGCATGACTGGCCCCCGGTGGTACCATTACGTTCACGGAAACACCCTCATCCATAAGCTGTTCTGTAAAATAAGCCAACGGTACAATGCTTACAGATACCCGGGGCTGCTCTTCCTGATTACCGGCCATCCGGCAGCCATTCATAAGCAAAACAAAAAGAACAACTAACCAAAATTGATAAGATCTCGTCATACGAACAGTTTTAACGAACAGGCCGGTGCGACCTCCATGGTTATCAAAACAAAATTAATACTTGATCACCACATCCTCCTCACTGTTTTTGCTTTTTTCGTTCGTTTTTTTCTTATCCTTTTCGGATTTTGTGTTGGCAAATAATGCCCCAAGCAACGTTCCGGCAAAAAAGCCGGTCATTAATCCCAGAAAAACTTTTCCTTTTATCATATCCATATAGTATTTATTAAAAAAAACGACATTGCTTTAGCCTCAATTATTCACAAAATATTCTGTTTTATTGAACTATATTCCCGCATGGGCGGGACAGGTGTGTTACTTTGTGTTTGATTGTAGTATTACTATGCACAAGATACAAAAAATATACTTACTGTCAATGTTTCTTTCCTTGCTTAGTAAGGCCGGGCTCTATACGTGTGTTTCGAAGATCATGTTTCTGCCATGGGTTATGCTGATGAAATGTTTGATGTTCAATTGGCGCTGGGATTCGGTAAAAAGGGAAACCAATATTGTTTTTGAATGGGTTGAACAAAAACTTAATTAATTTTGTGAACAGTAAAAACGTTATCAAAAATAACCGGCTTACAAAAGGTGTATTTAAGTGGATAAAGTGAAAATAATCTTATTTCAGCTGACGGTAATTTGTTTTTTGCTATTGTTGTTCCTGCCTGTTTATTCCTACAGTTTGGAATCTAAGCCTTATGACAGCAGGCTGAACGATCTGGGAAAAAAGGAAGTCTTTTTTGGCTATGACATTGGGAGCAGTCTAAAAAAGGGGTTTAATATTTGGAATCACCGCTCTTTTTTCGTTCAAACATCCCTGTTGAGTGGAAGAACCCACAAAATAATTAATGAGTCAACTCCTGATTTTCATAACCATTCCCTTTTAGCCGACAATAAACGGTTTCATAATAAAGGTGGCCAACGGGTTTCTGACAGCCTCTCCATAAGGCGATATTTTTCGAACTTTCTCTACATTCCTTATCATATAGGCCTGGAGATTACCCGGTTTGACAGAGAAGGTTTGGAAAGAAACTTGTTTTTTACGGGTATTTTTATCGCAACCCTTACTGCGGATCTGGCTTTTCGCGACTTTGTACAGGACAAAGTATATGCCGGAGATCATTTTGTTGCAGAGTTTTTATATTCTGTTGGGGATAAAAATTACTTTTTGCCGGCAATGGTTGCTTCTTATGGGGCAAGCCATTTGTTTAAACAAAAATATTTTCACAACACCATGTTGCTTTCCTTTCAATCTATTGCCATAAGTCAGTTATACACCGAACTCGTAAAAAGAAGCATAGTGAGAGTTCGTCCGAGGAATAGTCCTGATAACCCATTTGTGAGAGCAAAGGGAAATCAGTCTTTTGTGTCCGGACACGCTTCAGGGATTTGGTCGGTTATGACCATATTTGCAGGAAGGTATCCTCAGCTGAAACATCTTTTTTATGGTTTTGCTTCAGCTGTTTCTTTGGCAAGAATTTATGAGGATGCGCACTGGATGTCCGATGTTTTTATGGGCTCACTTCTTGGCTATGGTGTCGCAAAACTTACACTCAGATTAAATCATGAACCACTGAAGGGTAATTTATCACTTGCCCCATTTTATGATCATTATGGTCAGGGTGTTAAGCTGAAGTTTGTTTTTTAAATCCTTCGACACGTTGAGCATACTTCTCTTTTATGCTGGATTTCTTCATGGCTTTTGCACGACTTTTTACGTAGAGGTAATTGTCCGTATCAGCATCTGATGTAGTGCTTCATGTTCAATTGGCTCAGACATTCGTAAAAAGAGAAAAAATACTGTTTTCGAACAGATTAAACAAAAATTTAATTACTTTTATGAACAGAAAAGACATAATCAATCAAAACAAATCCACAAACCAATGAAAAAGTGTATCCTGTTAACAATGGCAACATTGCTGCTTTTTTCCCTTACGGCATGCGAAGACTTGCTGGATGTGGAAGAACAGTTTTCTTTTACGAAACGATACATCGTTGACACCAGCGAATCTTCTTTTGATCAGACAGCGAATATGAACCTGGCGGCTAACGTTGATCTCATTGACGAGTATGGCGATAATATCAAAGATGTACAGGTAGAAAAAGTGGAATTCTGGCTGGAGGAATTTTCCGGTGATGAAGAACAACGTCTTTTGTCAGGATCATTGTCGGTTGCGGAAGACGATGGCAGTGACATGAAAAATATAGCCACCCTTGGTGAGTATACGTTGCAGGATCTTCTAAACACGCCGCATGAATTAACGCCGTCATCAGCAGGTATTGAAAAACTTGGAACACTGGCCGAAGAACCGCCTCACCGGTTTCAATTAATAATGGATGCCGATTTTAACGAAGGCCCGCTGGATTTTACAGTTGTGGTAAAAGTCACTGCTTTGATGGTTGCCAATCCCCTGAATTAGGAATCCGGGATAAACACATTATTTACCTGATTCGCTTATTCGGATCAGGTTCTGATGATATCACCTGTGTCAAATATCTCCAGATCTTTAAGACTGATCAGGATTTTTTATTATTGCCCTTCATTCATGCATGTCAAGGCCCCGAAAAAGGACATCTCTTCCGCTGGCGGCCTGACGTACATTCCGTAACAATACCCCGCCTGGTTAGGAGTAATTAAAACACGACCCGGTAACACGTGTCGGTGATAACGTTCATCCGAATGTTTCATAGAAATATCTATATAAAATAATAAATTTGCACGGCTATTATTCAACAAAATAAAAAAGTATCTTTGAATAAACACCCGGGTTTACCTGCATTCCACAGGTGCAAATGCGGCGTTTTCTGGCGCTGACTATCTGCTGGTTAAACACATTTATATATACATAAAAAAATAGATAATTTCCATGAAAGTATTTATTGTTGGCGGTGTGGCAGGAGGTGCTACAACGGCCGCCAGGTTACGTCGTAATGATGAACATGCAGACATTGTCATGTTTGAGCGGGGCGAACACATCAGTTATGCCAATTGCGGATTGCCTTACTACATCGGTGGGACAATTGCCGAACGCGAAAATCTGTTTGTACAGACACCGGAATCTTTTTCAAAGCGTTTTAACGTGGATGTGCGCACAAGGCAGGAAGTAGTATCCGTTGATCCGAAAAATAAAACCGTTACAGTCAGGGATCTTACTAAAGAAACGGAGTACGAGGAAGCCTATGATAAGCTGGTGATGTCACCGGGGGCTGAACCGCTGAAACCCAACCTGCCTGGCATTGATTCCCGGGGCATTTTCACCCTGAGGAATGTGACCGACACCGATCGTATAAAATCCTTCATTGAGGACAACAAGATCAAGCGTGCCGTGGTGGTTGGCGCTGGTTTTATCGGTCTGGAGATGGCCGAGAACCTGCATCAGCTTGGCATCTTTGTTTCTATTGTTGAGATGGCCGAGCAGGTGATGACCCCATTGGATTATAGTATGGCTGCTTTGGTACACCAGCATTTGAAAATAAAAAATGTGGAATTTTTCCTGAAGGACGGGGTCTCCTCCTTTTCTGAGGACGAAAATGGTATCAGGGTAAGGCTTCAGAGTGGCCGGGAGCTGGAGAGCGATATGGTGATCCTTTCCATTGGTGTGCGGCCCGATAGTCACCTGGCCCGGGATGCCGGTCTGAAACTGGGTAAGACAGGCGGCATACAGGTTAACGAATATATGCAGACATCCAGCCCGGATGTGTATGCGGTGGGCGATGCCATTGAGTTTCCGAACCCCCTTACCGGTAACGCGCAAATTACTTACCTTGCGGGCCCGGCTAACAAACAGGGCAGGATATGTGCGGATAATATTGTTTTTGATAACAAACGAGAATATGGTGGAGCGATAAATACAGCTATTGCCAAGGTGTTTGACCTGACCGTAGCTTCCACCGGCGTATCGGGCCGGACACTCCGCGACGCTAATATCCCCTATTGTTCTTCTGTTACCCACTCCGGATCTCATGCCGGTTACTATCCCGGCGCCATTCCAATGAGCATCAAGATCGTGTTTCATCCCGAAAATGGTAAACTTTACGGGGCACAGATCGTAGGATATGAAGGGGTCGACAAGCGGATCGATCTTTTGGCTTCCGTTATTAAGAAGGGTGGGAATATATATGATCTTACGGAAATTGAACATGCCTATGCACCACCTTATTCATCCGCAAAAGATCCGGTAAACATAGCCGGTTTTGCTGCGGAGAATATTGTTGCCAAAAAAGTGAAAGCCTGTTCATGGCGTGATCTGGTGGAGGTCGACGATGGACATACATTTCTGCTCGATGTTCGCACGCCCGACGAATTTGCCCTTGGCACCATCCGTAATGCCGTCAACATTCCTGTGGATGACATCAGGGATCGCCTGGAGGAGATCCCGAAGGATAAGCGGATCGTTGTTTTCTGTGGGGTGGGCCTTCGTGGTTATGTGGCCAGCCGCATCCTTATGCAGAACGGTTTTAGCCGTGTTGAAAACCTCAACGGCGGCATCAAGACCTATGAACTGGCCACCCAGAAGCAGAGCAATGAAGATATTTATGAACGCGATGTGGTGGGTATTGATGACCAGATCTACCAGACAGGATCTGTCGATCAGGCCACGCCTGTGCCGGATATTGTCAGCATGAAGATCGATGCCTGCGGACTGCAGTGTCCGGGTCCCATCCTGAAGCTGAAGAACAAAGCTGCTGAGCTGAAATCCGGTGAAGTTATCGAGGTGAAGGCCACCGACCCCGGCTTTTCCGCTGACGTTAAATCGTGGGCGAAGATGACGGGCAACAGGGTGCTTGACCTGCAGCAGGAAGCAGGCGTGATCACCGCACGGCTGATGAAAGATGACGCCAAAAGCAGCAAGGCGGCACCGGCGGCAGCGCGGGAAAATAAGACCGTGATCGTGTTCAGCGATGACCTCGACAAAGCCCTGGCATCTTTTGTGATCGCCAATGGCGCTGCCTCCACCGGGAAGAAAGTGAGTATGTTCTTTACTTTTTGGGGCCTGAATATGCTGAAAAAGCCCAACCCGCCATCTGTCAAAAAAGACTTTATCGCCAGGATGTTTGGCATGATGCTTCCTTCCAACAGCAAAGGCCTGAAGCTGTCCAAACTTAATATGATGGGAATGGGCCGCAGGCTGATGCGTCACATCATGAAGAAGAAAAACATTGATTCTCTCGAATCATTGATAAGCCAGGCCCGGGAGAATGGTGTTGAATTTATTGCCTGTACCATGTCCATGGATGTGATGGGTATCAGCAAGGAAGAACTCATTGATGGTGTGGAGTTTGGTGGTGTGGCAGCCTACCTGGAGAGAGCTGAGGAATCAGGTGTTAATCTCTTTATTTAACCTTGTTGTGCTTCAAATAATGTCGGTTTATTCGGCATTTCTGACCGGTATTTTATATATTTATCCTTTCAGAAGCGGTGGTTTTACCTGGTGAGCCAACCGTTGGAATAGTATGTAACTTGTTTAAAGCGAGGTTATGAGCGACATGCCCGAACAACCAGTCAAACGGCGGGGTTTGAAGCGGTATTTTGATATCCACCCGCCCGTTTTTGTCCCGGCAGCATTGCTGGTGGTAATTTTTATTGCAGTTACCCTGATTGTCGGGGAGCCTATGGAAGCGGTGTTTGACACCACGCAGGGGTTCATTGCCAGGAATACGGGCTGGTTTTTTGTGCTGGTGGTCAACTTTTTCCTGCTGTTTATTATTTACCTTGCGTTTAGCAAATACGGAACTGTTCGCCTGGGCGGACAGGATGCGGTACCGGCCTTTACCCGTTCGGCATGGTTTGCCATGCTTTTCAGTGCGGGGATGGGTATCGGGATCTTGTTCTGGAGCGTCGCCGAACCTGTGTTGCATTACATAGAGCCGGTAAGTGACTCGGGTGATCCAAAACTGGTGGCACAGGAGGCCATGAAGGTTTCATTTTTACACTGGGGGCTGCATGCATGGGGCATTTATGCCATGGTGGCGCTGGCGCTGGCTTTTTTTTCGTTTAATAAGAAACAACCCCTTGCCATCCGGTCTGTTTTTTATCCCATTCTGGGTCACCGGATACACGGTCCCTGGGGCAATGTGATTGAGATTCTGGCTGTGATTGCCACCGTGTTTGGTCTGGCCACTTCGCTCGGGTTTGGTGTTCAGCAGGTAAATGCCGGACTTAACTACCTGTTTGATGTCCGCATCGCTGCCGATATCCAGGTTATCCTGATCGTGGCCATTACCATCATTGCCAGCTTTTCCGTTTTTGCCGGTCTGGATGCCGGGGTGAAAAGGTTAAGTCAGCTCAATATCTACCTGGGTGGGCTGTTGCTGCTTTTTGTTGTCCTTTTCGGCCCGACCCTCTTTATCTTCGATACATATATTCAGAATATCGGGAATTACGTGGGTGATTTTGTCCCGATGAGTTTTTGGACAGAGGGGTACTCCGAGAGCAACTGGCAGGATCAGTGGACGGTCTTCTATTGGGCCTGGTGGATATCATGGTCGCCCTTTGTGGGCATGTTTATAGCCCGCGTATCGCGCGGGAGGACGATCCGCGAATTTGTGGCCGGCGTGTTGGTCGTGCCGACCATCCTCACCTTTTTGTGGCTGACAGCCTTTGGTGGCTCAGCGGTGCTGTTAGAGATGGGTGAACCCGGGGGGCTGTCGGATCTTGTGCAAGAGGATGTTGCCATCTCCCTGTTCAGCCTGCTGGATCATTTTCCCCTGTCTGTCCTGGTGAATGTGCTGGCCATGGTGTTGGTCATCAGTTTTTTTGTGACTTCCTCTGATTCCGGTTCATTGGTGATCGACACGTTTGCATCCGGCGGGAAAACGGACACGCCTGCCTTCCAACGCGTATTCTGGGCCTTTGCTGTAGGGGGCGTAGCAGCCGTACTGCTTTTTGGTGGTGGCCTCGGAGCATTGCAGACGGCTGCCATCACCACAGGCCTGCCGTTTGCCGTTCTGCTGGTTGTCATGACCCGCAGCCTGTTCAAGGGGGTCAGGAAGGAACACTACCAGCTGCTCGAGCTCAAACGTGAACAAGAAAAAGAAACCTACCGTGACCTGATCAGCGATGTGATGAAACAGAAAAACCCCGATAATCATGAAAGAGATAACTAAAATACTGGCCTGCCTCGACCTTACCGGGATGGACAACCACCTGATCCGCTATGCCGTGTTCTTATCCAGGGCATTGAAGGTTGACACCCTCCTGTTTCTGCACGTGATCCAGGAGTATGATCTGGAAGAGTCCGAGAAAGTTGATCTTAGCGAAGTGGAAGAGAAGCTGGAACGTCATATCAGGGAAGAGATTCAGAAAAACATGTCAAAAGAGAGCCGGGATGTGCCCTGGAGTGTTCTGATAAAGCGCGAAAACAAGGATGCTTCAGATGTTATCATTCAGACGATCAGGCGACAGGAGATAGACCTGACAGTGTTGGGCAAGAAAGCCGAGGAAGCCCGTAAAGAGCGTTATTCTGCCCGGGCTGTCGCTCTTGGCGAAAGCGACATGATCCTGGTGCCTGCCAACCCGCCGGCGGAGATCAAAAAGGTGCATGTTGTCATGGATTTTTCAAACCATTCAACGAAAGCTTTTTTTCTGGGTGCCGCCATCGCCGGGTTTACAGGGTCTTCCCTGAGCTGCCAGTATATTTATCAGGAATCCAAGGGCTTTTTCCCTGCCTGGCCGGGTGTTGCCAATAAAAAGTTGATTGCGCGACGGGCACGCAGGAAGAAAAAGAGGTTTGTCAACCAATACGGCCATCTCTATAAAGATGTGGACTATTATATAAACCCTGCAGAATATGACCTGCAACCCAAAAAAATTATAGCCACGGCCGACTCGATAGGAGCCAACCTGATTTGTATCGGCGCACGGGGTGCGGTGGCAGTTCCTTCCACCCTGCTCGGTTTGATTACCCAAAAGATGCGCAAAGCCCAGACGAACACCCCTGTACTGATCGTCAAAAACAAGCTGGAAAAGAACAGCTTCTGGAATATGCTGTTGCATGGGTAGATGCGAGGGCCACAGCCCATCTAAACAATTTTTTCAATACTCTTTAATAAAATAGCTCTGTTGATGGGTTTGGTTATATAATCATCGAATCCGGCCTGCATGGCTTGTGCCCTGTCACCCGTCAGGGCTTTGGCGGTTTGCGCGATGATCACGACATTCTTGTTGAACCGGCGGATGTGCCTGGTGACCTCATCGCCCTCCATGTCCGGCATTTTGATATCCATCAGGATCAGGTCAATATCCGGATGTTGTTTGCAGGTTTCCAAAGCATCTGACCCATTTTCTGCAAACAGGATCTCTTTTCCGAGCGCTTCCACATATGCTGAAATAAGTTTGGCGGACATCTTATCATCTTCCACAATTAAGATCTTCAGCGTTTTTGTTGCCACTGTTTCGGATTGCTCCGGTTCAAATGTCTCTTCAAGCGATGTTTCCTCCGTTTCACCTTGATACGGAATGGTGAAATAAAAGGTGGAACCTTTGCCTTCAACGCTCTCTACCCATATTTGTCCCCCAAGCATTTCCACATAGGCTTTCGAGATGGCCAATCCGAGTCCCGCGCCCTGGTAGGCCTCCTTGTCTTCAATGTCGGCCTGAACGAAACGCTCGAATATGGCTTCCTGCCTGTCTTTTGAAATCCCGATGCCGGTGTCTTTTATATAAAACCGTAGATACGCACGGCCATGCGTATCTACAATTTCACAACCCAATTCGATTGAACCCTTTTTGGTATATTTAAGCGCATTTTTGACCAGGTTGGTCAGGATGGCAATGAGCTTTTCCCGGTCAGTTATTGCGTTTGGCCAATTATCCGGCAATTTTGTTATAAGGTTAAGCTGTAAATCTTTGGCTTCCACCTGTGGTTTAAAGAATCTGTCAATATACTCCAGCTGCTCATTGATGTTTGTTTCAACAAGATCAATATCCATCACACCTGCCTCGATTCTGGCCATATCCACAATGTTGTTGATGATGTTGAGCATTCTTACACCGCTTTTCTTAATGATCCCGATGTAATCCTGTTGTTGGTCATGAGACAGCTGGGGGTTTTCTAACAATTCGGCAAAGCCCATGATCCCATTCATGGGGGTGCGTATCTCATGGCTCATGTTGGCCAGGAAGGCTGACTTCAACCGGTTGCTTTCTTCGGCCTTGTTTTTGGCATGTAACAAATCTTCAAATATCCGGGTGCGTTCAAGTGCCAGGCTGATCTGGTTTGATACATACTCCACGATCTTTATGGTGTTATCGTTAAAAGCTTCTTTGTTTTCGTAGCTTTGAATAACAATAACCCCCGAAATAGCATCTCCGTTCAGGATGGGCACACCCAACCAGGACTCACACATGGTTCCGGTTTGGGCAATTTCTCCGGACTCAATAAGACGCCACACATCCTGTTTTTTTAATAATACTGATTGTTTTCTGTCGATCACGAGTCCGGTGGCGGATCCTTTTGCCTCCCAGGTCTCAATATGGTCTTTTTGGTCTTTTTCAAATGGCGCTGAAAACAGCTGGTTCTCCTGATCATAAAGGGCCACATAAAAATTGGTAGTGTCAACAAGTTTCGAGAGTTGCCTTTCGATGGCTTTGATCAGATCAGACAACTCAAAATTGTACAATATGTCATTGGCAACCTGGTACAATACCTGCTTGGTTTTTTCTGTTTCTTTTTCTTCTGTTATATCCCGTACCCATTCAACGAACAGCTCAATTTCACCGTCTTTATCCAGGATAGGGATTACACGCAGGTCAACCCAACTGCCTCCGGGGAGCCCGACTTCAGCTTGATATGGTTTTTTTGTTGTGAACACCTCTTTTGCATGGCAGTCAGGACATATTTCATCAAGTCCCCGATAGGTTTTGTAACACTTTGTATGAAACTTCCTTTTGTCATTTTCCACTGCAGCGAAGCCATTCCAGTTGCTATATACGATATTCATATCCGGGTCATGAATAGAGATCATATCCGGTATCAGGGAAAGCATTTTCTGGAAACGTTTTTCGCTTTCTTTTACGGCCTGCTCTGCCAGCTTTCGCTCTGTTACATCCCTCACCGTAGAGATAACAAGACCTTTGTCGTCCAGTGGAATATTCTGCGCTGTAATGTACTTGACTACTTTTCCATTCTTTGTTATTGGGATATCCTCCCATACCATCTTTCCAGGATCACCACTTTCCATATCGGATAATACCCTGTTTTTTATCTCTTCCCTGAATGCTTTGTCTTCGTACACAACCTCCCAGAAAGAATCCGGTGTTTCCAACGCTTCCCTGGAGACTCCGTATATCTCTGCAAACTTGTCATTGATCGTTTCAGCTTTCAGCGTGGGTTTAACCGTATTGACTGCTATTCCTATGGGAAGTTTTTCAAATGTGGTATTAATCAATTGCTGCTGTTGTTTGATTTCATCTTCTTTTCGTTTTTCTTCTGTAATATCATCGAAAACAGCATAGACTTGAAAAGGTTTGTCCTCCCCGGGCCTGAAAAGCGGAGTTGCTGTGATGGATAGCCAGACATATTCATTACGCTCCGGGGCGAACACAGCCCTGATGACCGGACCTGTTTTTTCACCTGTTCGAAGTGCGATCATGGAAGGATGATCTTTCCCGGGAACTTTCGTCTCATCTTCTTTGATCATCTTCCAGCGGGGATCCATTGATGTTTTACCCTGCATCTGATCCAGTGACAAGCCCAACACTCTTTCGGCTGCCGGATTGGCTGAAATAATGCTTCCATCGGTTGCCTGGTAAATAACACCCTGCGACATGGTCTCATACAGGCGCCGGTGTTTCTCTTCACTATCTTTTAAACGCATTTCCGCCTGCTTGCGCTTGGTGATGTCCATCAATGTCACCAACACCATGCGCTCACCTTTTACCATAATGGGCGTGGTCGACGTCAGGAAGGTCATTTCCTTGATTTGGTTATCTGTCCCTTGATAAAAATAGGGGGCTTCGCTCTGTAAATACGTTTTGCCGGTTTCAAGTGTATCAAGAACGGCATTACGGATCACACACTGCTGACAAAACGCTCCAAAACCACAGCCTTTCGGGTCATCCAGCACGTGCAAACATCGCAGTGCCTCGCCGCCGCGCAAACCGAGCATCTCCTCCGCATCTCGTCCGGCAAACTGCGCCGCAAAGCCATTGACTTGCTGAATGCGCCTTTCGGCATTTACAACCATCATTACCAATGGAGCGTTACGATAGATGGCAGATAATAATTCTTTCTGGTCGGTTAGTTCTTGCTCTCTCTGTTTGTGCTCGTTGATAACTTCCGTATAAACTATGATACCACCAATGGAACCATCTGATTCATACCATGGACGACATTCCCAGCGTGTCCAGTCAACGCTTCCGTCTGCACGATAAAACGGATCATCTTCTGCACAATGTACTTCACCGGCGAGCACTTTCTGATGTATCTCTCTCCACTTTTGAGGCAGATCGGGAAATACTTCATAATGATGTTTGCCAATCACCTCTGACTCTTTTACCTTATAATCATCAAGATATTTCTGACTCACATAGATGTACTTCAGGTCTCTGTCATGAACAGCAACAGCACTTCTATTATGCTGAACAATATAATACATTAAGTCATGTGAATGCTGCAGTTTCTCATGCATCGTATACTCTTCGGTCACATCCCGGAATACCAATACAACACCGCTGATGTTACCCTGTTTGTCTTTGATGGGAGAAGCAGAGTCGGCAATCTGATATTCATTCCCATCGTTGGCAATGAGTTTTGTGTGGTTGGCAAGTCCAACAACCCCTGATGTTTCCAGTACCTTTTTTACAGGATTATCCGCCTTTTCTCCTGTATGGGCATTTACGATATGAAATACATCAGTTAGTCTTTTTCCAATCACCTCTTCCATTTGGCAACCACAGAGCCTTTCGCTCTCCGGATTCATCCGGGTTATCCTTTCGTGTAAATCAGTGGCTATTACCGCATCACCAATAGAATTCAGTGTTATTCGTAAGTTTTCTTCACTTTGAAGGAGCTGTTCTTTGGTAATTTGTCGTTCAACCAGGTATCCGATCTGTTTTGCCGCTTTTTGCAGGCGGTTCTTAGCATAATCAATGACGAATTTGGGACGGTCATTATATGTTTTAGACTGCTCAAGCAGGTCTTTTACAGGGATCTTGTATTTTTCTGACAACTTGTTGAGCCTGGCTTCTTCTTTGGGCGGAGACCCGTAACCAAAGTTTATGGCGCCAATAACCTCGTTGTTCGCCATCACAGGTACGGCATATAGTCTGATTCCTCCGCTGCATGCTATATCTGCCGGCTTTTGTTCTCTCATCGCTTTTGTTGAGGCATCCTTCCAGCATGAATCGTGACAGAGCCATCTGCCACTTTCCAGTGCTTCACGGTTATCGTCCGTATCACATAGCTTGCGGGAAGCGGTGTCCATCAACTGGCACCACCCGGAAGAGAAAATGCCCAGGGCATAATCCCCGTTCTTCTCATATATGGCGGCTGATGTTTCCAGCAAATCAAGGTATTCTGATACAATATCCTGCAGTTGATCCTTATTGATGGACTTTTTGATCAAACCATCTTTGTTTAACTGGCTTAAGTCGCCATAATCAGGTACATAGCTTTGTTTGGCGGTGTGTTTTTGTTTCAGCATCCACGCAAAAGCGCGCATCTTTTCCATGCTTTCCCTATGCGCAGCAGTTGTTGCTTGACAGGATGATTGTAACGTTTCGTTTTCTTGCTTTAATTCCTGTAACTCCTGTAAGAGCTCTTTTTTGGTCTTTTCGGGCATGGCAGAGGGCTATTTACGGAATGGATCGGAACTGGATTGTTTTCGTTCGGATTTTCAATAATAAAGATAGAATTTTTTATTTATCTATCCTTAATTTTGCAGCCACTTCTGATAAATGACATCGTAGGTGCCATCAGCCTGCATGCTGTCGAGGGTCTCCTGCCATGCATCAACTGTTGATTCAGGCGTGTTATTGGAAAACGTAATGTAAAAGTCTGACGACATCAACAAAAACGCGGCATCTACCTCTGCGTAGCTATAGTCATTTGCTGACAGGATATCGGATATGGTAAGCCCTGAACAGACAAATGCATCTACATCGCCGTTCATCAGCCAATCAACGACAACGCCCGGGCTGCCATCTGAAACCAGGTTGGTGAAACCAAGTTCTTGCAGATGCTGATCAGAATACCAGGAATTTACCGTGCCAACCGCATCAAGGTTCATGGCATCCTCAATACTGTTAATGCTGATATCCGCATCTGCCCTGGTATAGAAAAAGGTTTCGTTCGTCCCGATAGGACCCACCCACTGGAACAAGGGTTCCCTTTGTTCTGTTTTGTCCATCGTAAACAAACAGAAGTTGGGATTATCCAGCGCCATCTCGTAAGCATTGCTCCAGGTGGTAAGTCTGATGTCTTCGAAAAGGTTGTTTCGTTGCATGATCTCCCGGACGATGTCGGTACCGAAACCGGTGATTTCGCCAAAGTCATTCATATAGGTGAGCGGGGGATAGCTTTCGGTATAGAGTTGCATTGTGCCGGGAAAATCAGACGTGTTCAGGTATTCTTGTGACAGTTGCCGCAGGAAACCGTTTTGCTTCAATTTGTCAATGGTGTTTTGGAAGTCGGCCACCACATGATCGGGAACCATTTTGTTGAAAGCGAAATAGAGCAGTTCGGTTTTGATTGGCAGGATGTTTTTGACGTGATAGTATAGATGGCCTGATGCATCAAGGGCACTTTGTGCAGAAAGCTTGTCGGACGGATAAAGGGAGATATCCCCCTGCAGCAGCTGCTCAAAACCCTGTTGGTGATCATCAACGTAGACCAGGTTGGAAAAACCCTGCTCCTCCAGATAGGTGGTTATGGAATAGCCTTCAACAACCCCGATGGCATCTGCGTTTTTGGCGTCTTCCAGTGAGTTTATGCTCAGGTCATTCCCGGAGTCTGCGTAAAAGTGATATTCCAATGCCGCAAAGGGTCCTGCCCATTTGTACTGGTCTTTTCGTTCGCTGTTAAGAACCACGGAAAATAAAACACCATTGGGTGTGTTATCAAGCATCGACACGCTCTCATTCCATGGCATAACACTTATTTCGGGTTTGATGTCCAGCTCTCCGGCAATCTCGTCCAGCAGTCCGGGAGCAAAGCCGTCTATTGTTCCATTGTCCTCATAGTTAAACGGGGCATAATTTTCAGTAAAAAACGCCAGTTCATAATCGTAGCCTTCATGTTCTGTTTTTTCGCAAGCGGTGATGGCGGCCAATAAAAAAAGACCACCTGCACACAGTTGTACTAATTTGTTTTTCATGGTTGTTTTGGTTAAGATTTGATAAGAAAGTTGTTAAGATAGTGCTTTTGATAAGGAAGTTGTAAATACAGTGCAAGGTAGCAAAATAATTTTAGTTGGATATTCAGGCAAATTGCTTTATGTTTGATGAGTTAGAGTTGGAGGCTGAGTACACGAAAACAACGTGGTGTATTCTGAAAAGCCAGATTAGAAAGAGGGACTGGTTTAGGATTATTGCTTTGGAAGTATTTTTTTGAAATCATGTAAAAGCCTGCTTAGGCTTTGTACATGAAATAGCGCATTTCTGCAACCTGTTGCGGGAGGGCGAAACCGAAAGTCCTGTGATGACGTTTGACACCAGCCGACAGCTTATGGGTTTGCTGGATGATGTGCGGGAAAAGATAGGGTTGTATTATG
>JAWLDT010000021.1:0-8540 GCA_041686485.1 Bacteroidales bacterium
TGCCGGTAATAATCCATGTACAGACAGTCGCCAGGCCAAACCGGGTGATATTTTCTTTGCCTTACAAGGTGATCACCTTGACGGGAACCAATTTGCAGCAGATGCATTAGCGGCAGGTTGTTCGATGGCCGTTATCGACAATCCGGATTGCAAGGTTAACGATCGCTGTCTTGTGGTCGAAGATGTGCTCGATACGCTTCAATCTCTCAGTCTTGCTTACCGGCAACAGTTTGATCTCCCTGTATTTGGTATTACCGGAAGTAATGGCAAAACCACCACGAAAGAACTGTTACATGCTGTTTTATCAAAGTCATACACGACCATTGCCAGTAAAGGGAATCTCAATAATCATATTGGCGTCCCCCTCACATTGTTATCTTTTGATAAACAAATGGAAATGGCTATAGTTGAGATGGGCGCCAACCACAGGGGCGAAATTGCCAACCTGTCAGGACTTGCCCAACCTACACATGGCCTCATCACCAATATCGGGAAAGCCCATCTGGAAGGGTTTGGCGGTATCGAACAAGTCGCAGCAGCCAAGGCAGAGCTGTATCATTACCTGGCTGATCACCAGGGAACCTTCTTCCTGAATAACGACAACCCCTGGCTGGCCAACCTGAACCGGGACATAAATACCATCAGCTACGGACAGGCGACTGATAATCATCTGACAGGACAAATGATCCAGTCATTTCCCTTTGTTCACATGACATTTATGGTGAATAAAAACTTTGGTTATGCAAAGGCAGGCACCAGCGGGTCAATCAAAAGTCAGCTTACAGGTGCCTATAATTTCGAAAATATCATGGCAGCCCTCACCACCGGCCTCTTTTTCGGTGTTCCCACCGGGCATATTATTGAGTCAATTGAATCGTATGTGCCGGTAAATCACCGGTCCCAGATAATTCAAACAGATCATAACACCGTGATCATGGATGCTTACAATGCCAATCCGACAAGCATGATCGCAGCTCTGGAAAACCTGAGTATGTTCAGGGATCAAAAAAAAGCAGTACTGCTTGGCGATATGCTTGAGCTGGGAGATTATGCCACAGAAGAGCATCAAAAGGTTGTGGAAAAAGTCAATCAGGAGAACTTTGACCTCAGGATTTTTGTGGGAAGCCATTTCTTATCCCTGCTGGATGATAAAGAAGATGAGCGCAACCATGTTTTTACACACGTTGATGAAGCCGCCAAATGGTTATCTGACCATCCACTAAAGGGTTATTACATCCTGGTTAAAGGTTCCCGATCCATACGGATGGAAAAAACAATCGCTTACCTCTGACCCGTTCGCAGTTCAATATCCAGTTTCAGGTTTTGAAAAGTCCAAAGGTGAACAATGAACGGTAAACAGTAAAAGAAGCTCTCAGCTCCCGTTCACCGTTCACTGTTTACCAATCATAAAATAGATTTTCCACCACCATCCCAGATAAAATTTTCTTATCTGAAGGTTTTGATTAATTTTGCCGCCAAATATAAAACCGTTGCAATGAATATCTATCTGTTAATCATCATCGCCTATTTTGTATTTATTACCCTTATCTCATTTTTAACGAAAAAGGTGGCTAGTCGGTCATCGGCAGATTATTTGATTGCCGGACGTAACCTTGGCGTCATTGCCTGTGCCGTTGTTGTCGCGTCCGAATGGCTGGGTGGCATGAGTACCATTGGTGTGAGCGAGAAAGCCTTTGAGACAGGTACCATGCAGCCCATCTTATACAATATTTCGACCGCCCTGGGGATGATTATTATCGGTTTTACCGTGGCACGCCACTACCGTGATAACAATGTTCACACCGTAAGTGAGATGCTGGAAAACCTCTTTGGCAGCCGGGCAAAGGCGGTTTCAGCCATAGCCTTCATGTTAGCCTATATTGTTCTGGCTTTCGTACAATTGCAGACAGCCTCCAGCGTGATTGGTGCCATGTTCGAATTCAGCCGTTTTCAATCCATCCTTATAGCGGCCATCATCATTACAGGTTATACCTATATTGGTGGTATGCACGCATTAGCCATCACCGGTATTATTCACGTTGTCGTAATGTTTTTTGGGATGGGGGTGGCCACGATCATCGGCCTCAATGAAGTCAATGGCTTCGCTTCTTTACACAGTTCTCTGGTGGAAAGTGGTTCGCCTGAAAACCTCTATAACCCTTTTAGTGGCGGTCTGGAGTACGCCTGGAGCCTGATCCTTGGCGGTGTGCTTGGCGGCATGGCCGGACAGGCCAGTATCCAGCCGATATTTGCTGCGCGGACGGCTTCCACGGCCAGGAAAGCCGCCGTTTTATCCTCACTCATCATAGCGCCTTTCGGTATTCTTGTGGCATTGCTCGGCTTAATGGTAAAAACAGGACAGTTTTACGACATAACAGCCACCGGCCCCCTATTTGATCCTGCCATCGGGGAAGCCGGAGCCATTGACCCAAAACTCGTGCTGCCCACATTAATGACCACGGCCGAGTTTATCCATCCGGTGCTGGGCGGTATCGCCCTGGCAGGTATCCTTGCAGCTATCCTGTCCACCGTAGGTCCGGTCAACTTTGCCGTTGTCACCATTGCCACCAAGGATATCTATCACGGTCTGATCAATAAAACAGCAGTAGATAAAAGTATTATACGAACGGCAAGGAGGCTGGTAATTATCGTAAACCTCATAACCATACCGTTGGCCTACTACGGAACAGGAGCCATCCTTGATACAGCATATATCTCATACGGCATAAGAGCCATTGGTGCCATTGTGATCGTCATGGGTATCTATAAGCGAGGCTGGATAAAGGTTGAAGGTGTGCGGATGGCCTTCATTGGAGGTACCATTGCTGTAGTGGCCAACATCATCGCCAAGAATATCGGCCTGCCTGTAATCGAAAACACCTACATGGCCATCGGTGCTGCCCTGTTCTTCATTATACTTGGTAATATCACAGGAAAAAAAGTACCTAAGAAGCTGCCGACAGATGATGAAGAATCGTTAAAAGACAGCTGATAAGAATTCGTCACAGCGTTTATCCTACAGATTTAATCATAGCAAGTATGACAGAAAACCAGGAAATAAGCAAAAACATGCCGCTCAAGGGCATGAAGGTTCTGGAGCTGGCCAGTGTTTTGGCAGGTCCCAGCGTTGGTATGTTTTTCGCAGAACTGGGTGCCACCGTGTATAAAATCGAAAATGTAACCACCGAAGGGGATGTTACCCGGAAATGGAAGTTGCCTGCCGAAAATGCCGATAGCGATATCTCAGGGTATTTTTCCTCTGTCAATTGGGGAAAGACTTCTTTCGCCGTAAACCTGCGTGAACAGGAAGGGCTTGACATCATACACCGGCTCGCGGCACACTGCGACATTGTCCTGGTCAGTTACAAACCGGGAGATGCTGAAAAGCTGAAGGTAGATTACCCCACATTAAAGGCATATAATGAAAAAATCATATATGCGCATATTACCGGATACGGATTGCACAACAAAAGGGCTGGTTTTGATGCCATCATACAGGCTGAGAGTGGATTCACCTATATGAACGGCGAACCTGACGGTCCCCCCACCAAAATGCCGGTAGCGTTGATGGATATCCTTGCGGCCCATCAACTTAAAGAAGCCATCCTTCTGGCGCTCCTGCACCGGGAGCGAACAGGCAGCGGGCAATATATTGAAGCATCCCTTTTCAAGGCAGGTGTTGCATCGCTGGCAAACCAGGCCACCAACTGGCTGGTAGGCGGACGCATACCTGAGCGTATCGGTTCGGACCACCCTAATATTGTGCCGTATGGTACCATTTATGATACCAGCGACAATAAAGGGATCGTTCTGGCAGCCGGCACAGACAAACAATTTCGGGAGCTGGTCACTATCCTCGGGCGCCCTGAACTTGGAGACGATCCACGGTATGCTAAAAACCAGGACAGGGTTAAGAACAAGCAGGAGATCAATAGCATTCTCCAGGAACTGATAGGCACCTATACCCGGGAAGAGATCCTAAACCTGTTGGCTGAAAAACGTATTCCGGCCGGTGGGGTGTTCAACATGAAAGAGGTATTTGAGGTACCGGAATCTGAAGAGATGGTGTTGAAAGGCAATTACGATGATGGCAGTAAGATCAAAGGTGTACGGGCGGTGTCATTTAGCACTGAAGATCATATGACCTGCAAAACACTCTCACCCCCGCCCCACTACGCCGAACATACCCGGCCGGTTCTGAAAGAAGTGCTGGGCTTATCTGAACAGGATATCGAAGAATTAATCAACAAAGGAGTAGTATATGCACGAAACAAATAACCAGGAAAAGGTGCTTATCGATGCATCACGATTGATCATCGAGTCACTGGCACGCTCGGGAGCCGATGCCTTCATTGGTTACCCGATTACCCCGGCTAACAATTTGTATTTGTACGGGAGCCAACGCATGGATCTCATGTTGTCAGCACCGGATGAAATTACCACCGTACAATGGATGGCCGGGTTAGCCGCCACCGGTAAGATCCCGGTAACCGCGACTTCATTTCCCGGCTTTGCCCTGATGGTTGAATCCATCAACATGGCTTATATGATGGAGCTTCCGATGGTTATCGTACTTGTTCAACGTCTGGGGCCTGCTACCGGAACTGCTACCTGCGGTGCGCAGGGAGACCTGACACTGCTTAACGGCATGATTTCGGGTGGCCATCCTATTCCTGTCCTGGGCACCAGTGGCTTTGAAGATTGTTGGAATCTCCCTGCAAAAGCCACAGAAATGGCCGTCAAGCTCCGCACACCCGTCGTGCTGCTTACTTCCAAAGAAGAGGTGATGACCCAAAAAAGCTTTGATATCAGCACTTTGTCACCCATTCAAACAATAGAACGCACCTATTACAACAAAACCTGCTGCGATTACAAACCGTATAAGCCTTCCGGACTGGTCCCTGACTTCCTTCCGGTAACGCAAAACAAGCACCAGGTACGTATGACTGCTTCTACCCATGACCAGGACGGTATATTGCAACATTCCAACAGGGAGGCGCTGGACAATACGCGCCGCCTTGAAAACAAAATAAAACAAAGCATTTCGGATTATCTTCTTTATGACCTCGATGAAGAAGCAGATGCCAATAGCTTGATCATAGCCTACGGCATCACAGCGTCTGCCGCCAGGACAGCCGTTAATAATATGCGCAGCCAGGGGCATAAAGTTTCCATGCTGACCCCTAAAACATTGCTGCCGATACCAGAAGCGTACATCAAGATTACAGAACAGTATAAGCGGGTAGTGATTGCTGAAGAAAACATCAACCATCAGCTGGGTCGGCTGCTTTACGGGGAAAAAACACCAGACAACATTCGTTATATTGAAAAACTGGGGCACATGATAACCCCGGAAGAAATCATCAAGGAGGTTTTATCATGACAGAATCAATGCTTAAAACGGAATCACTTCCCTATTGTAAAGGATGTGGCCACGACCTGATCGCCAAACATACCACTAAGGCCCTGGAGTCACTGGGCTATAACCCCACCGATGTGATCATGGTAACCGATATCGGCTGCCATGGGATCATTGACAAATGCCTGAACACACATACTGTCCACGGACTGCATGGCCGCTCTGCGGCATTAGGATCCGGCATCTCCTTTGGTCTTGGGAAAGGCGACAATAAAAAAGTGGTTGTCTTTATCGGTGATGGTGGTGCAACCATCGGACTGCAGCATATCATGGAGGCTGCCAGGCTGAATCTGGACATAACGGTGGTAGTGCATAATAACATGCTGTACGGCATGACAGGCGGTCAAACCAGCGGCCTGACCCCGGAAGGCTTTCGCACCACAACATCTTTTGAAGGGAATCCCTTCCCGGGATATGATATTTGTAAGTTAACCCATACCGCGGGTGCCCGTTATGTTTCCAGAATCATGGGAGTTGGTGATATCAGCACATCGCTGGCCAAAGCCTTTGACCAAAAAGGATTTTCACTGGTAGAAGTCATGGAAATATGCCCCAGCTATGGGGTAAAACTCAACCCCAAAAGAAAACTGGCCGAAATCACCAGGAGTGCCGGCAAGGATCTGGGCGAGTGGACTAATGACCAGGAGGCATTTACCCATCAGCAGGGAACCAAGGTTACCAACCTCCTTGATCAGGTAAACAGAATCGAAAAAACCGCTGAGCACAACCTGAAACAATTGCATTCTCTGGTGATTAGTGGTTCTGCCGGAGAAGGAGTTCAGCTTGCGGCCAATATGCTGGCCAAAGCGGCTATGGGCTCCGGCATGCATGTGTCGCAGAAAGGCAGTTACCCTGTCACCGTGGGCGTGGGCTTCTCCACGGCTGAGATTAACCTTTCGCCCGAAGAGATCCATTTCCATGGCATCAGCACGCCCGACATGGTCATCATCACCTCAAAGGATGGCCTGAACCACAACCGTCAACGCATTGAAAGCATGCCGGAAGGCACCCTGTTTATTGATTCCGGGCTGGAAGTACCAGAAACCGGTGCCAGGGTTATCAAACACGACTTTCGTGGTGTTGGTGCGCGCAATGCCGCTCTGTATGCCATCCTGTACTTCGCCGGAAAAACAGGCATTCTCAACCAGGATGCCATCTTTACAGCCATAGAAAAGGAAGGGAAAGCGGAAAAACTGCCGCTTGACAAGCTTAAGAAAGCCCTGGAAGAAGAGTAGCATTATCGCTTATAACTGCTCAAGATATTCCCTTAATGCTTCCAGCTCGGCCTTACGATCTAAATTGCCGGCAGTGTCAAAAGCCGCGACAAGGTTATTCAGCATCCGCAATATAATGTCTTTCGGGTTACATGGCTCAAAAAAGGCAGGCAACGGTTCCATGTCAAGCTTGTCAAGAAATTCATTGATCTCCTGAATGGAGAATACCGCCCCGCTACTGAAGGCATTGATGTAGAACAGCGGGACATCGCGGGTGATACGCATGTTTTCAGGGTCAACACTTTCACCCAGGTAAGCCAGCACAAAATGCTCGGGTAAATTGATGCCCAGAACCGGAAGGTCCAACCGGTTGGCTATCAACATATATAATAACCCAAGGCTTAAAGGATTCCCCTTCCTTGTATATAAAACACGATTGATGAATGAGTTTTCCGGATCATGATAATCTTGCATATTCCCCTTAAACCCATACACATCGTAAAAAATTTGGTTAAAAACCCTGATCTTTTCCAGAACGGTCAGGTTCTCATTCAGCTCTAACCAGATATCCCGTGTAATCGAACTGATCTGATTATCGATGAAAGCTTCATCCATGTCGGGATAATGATACCTTGAAAGAATCAACCACACCTGGAGCAACTCTTTATTATTATTATTCGTGTAAAAAGCAGTAAGCTCCTCAACCATGGTATTATAACGGATGCGCCTAATCAGGGATTCGACCCGTGAACGAACATCCTGATCATACAGGTCATCCAGCCTTGCATCCAGGAAAGGAATGGCAACTTCCCCGCAATGAACGATTTTTTCAAATATCTCACTGAAAACGTCCGCATCGGGTTCATCGATCATGCTTACCAGCGCCTGTATTTCTCTATCGGTTGTATCTTTCATGAATGCAAGCCATTAAGAAGTAATCTTATCCAGCACAAACTGTATCATCTTATCCATCGTGGCATGATAATCTTTGCTATACGCTTTTCTTGCCCTGTTAGCGATAATATTGCATACCGTAAGGGTTTGGTGCCCAAGGATGTTACCGAGGGCATACAAAGCAGAGGTTTCCATTTCAAAATTGGTGATGCGATGACCCTCATACTGAAAAGTAGCGATGGAATCATTTAATCCGGGGAATGCCAGCGGAATTCTGAGCTCCCTGCCCTGTGGCCCGTAAAAGCCATTGGCCGTTGCTGTAATCCCCTGCTTTAGATCAGAGGCAACCTTATTAAGAAGTGTTTCTGAGGAAGCCACAATATAGGGCCAGGGTAACTTGTCACTCCAACCGGTATGTTTCACAAAAGCCTCTGCCATGTCGTTCTCCAACAATGAGGGATTGTACTTATAAAAATGCAACAAGCCGTCAAAGCCCAGGCCAAAACGTGATGCCACAAACGTATCAACAGGCGTTTCCTGCTGAAGGGCACCGGAGGTTCCAAGACGAATAATGTTCAAGGATGTATGCTGCTCTTTGGGCGTTCGTTTATCCAGGTCGATATTGACCAGCGCATCCAGTTCATTTATCACAATGTCGATATTATCCGTACCAATTCCGGTGGACATGACAGTAATACGCTGATTACGATAAACACCCGTGTGGGTGAAGAACTCCCTGTTTTTTACCTCATGCTCTACCCTGTCGAAATAACTGGAAACAGCAGAAACACGCTGTTGGTCTCCCACTACGATCACTGTGTTCGCAACCTGCTCCGGCCGAAGCTTCAGGTGATAAATACTACCATCCGGATTGATAATAAGTTCAGACTCCTTAAAAATACTCATTTGTCTTTCATTTATTTACAAGATCAAACCAACAAATATATTATTTCTTATAAAAATTACCTATATATCCTCTGGTAATTATCACTAATTTTGATGTGAAAGAAAAA
>JAWLDT010000021.1:8640-33556 GCA_041686485.1 Bacteroidales bacterium
TTTCTCGTCCTGAAATAGGTTTACACTTTTTGTAAACAAAAATCAGGATTATGAGACACAAAAAAAACACAAAGATCCAAGAAATCCCGAAGGGATGAAACGATTATAGAAAAAATAGGGAAACACAAACGAAACCAAAACCCCGAAGGGGTGACATAAAAAATTACGCGAGGGGGTAAGAGCGAGCGATCGAAAGGGCGAGAAGACGCGAAAAAACGAGGATGCGAAGACACATAAAAAATGAAAGCTTTTATTGTTTCTATTGGTGAAGAGATGCTGATTGGTCAGACGGTCAATACCAATGCAGCCTGGATGGCTTCCCAACTCAATGATGCGGGAATTGAGGTCAATGAAATCAGGATTATTACCGACGACAGGGATGAGATTTTCGAAACCCTGACAGAAGCCACCCGTAAGTCCGAACTGGTTTTGATGACCGGCGGTCTGGGACCCACAAGGGATGACATGACCCGGGAGGTGTTATGCCGCTTTTTTGATTCTGAGCTGGTATTAAACCAAACCGTACTTGATGATATTGCGGTCTATCTGAAAAACCGTGGACGGGAACTCACCGATATCAATCGCATGCAGGCTATGGTACCGGACAGGGCATATGCCATCCGCAACCCTTATGGAACTGCACCGGGAATGTGGTTCAGCGCGCATGAGAACCAGGTGATTGCCATGCCAGGTGTTCCCTATGAGATGAAAGAAATGATGCAGAACCATATAATTCCTTATCTAAAGGATAAGCATCGGGATCAGTATATTATCCATAAAAACATCCTGACGCATGGACTGGGCGAATCGACCCTGGCGGAGCTTATAGCAGGCTGGGAAGATAATCTGCCTGAAAATATACAGCTTGCTTACCTTCCCTCTACCGACATCATCAAATTGCGCCTGACAGCAAAGGGAAATGACAGGGAAGCATTAAACAGATCCATTAAAGCGGAAACAGAAAAACTGAAAAAGATCATTCCCGACTATATATGGGGGTATGATGATGACACGCTTGAAGGATTGACAGGGGCGTTATTACAGTCAAAAGGCAAGCTGCTGGCCACGGCCGAAAGCTGCACGGGAGGCGCCATTGCAAGCCGGATAACCTCAGTGGCAGGTAGCTCAGCCTATTATACAGGTAGTGTGATTGCATATGACAACCATGTTAAAATCCAACAACTGGGTGTTGATCCTGACATGCTGAAAACACATGGGGCTGTCAGCCGTGAGGTGGCGGAAGCTATGGCAAAAGGGGTGCAGGAACTTCTGCGAACAGATTATGCCATTGGCGTGACCGGTATTGCAGGTCCAACGGGAGGTACAGATGAAAAACCCACAGGTACAACATGGATAGCCATAGCCGCCAAAGACAACGTTATCAGCCGCAAATTTTCGTTCGGTGACAACAGGGACCGCAATATTATACGTGCATCAAACGCTGCATTGGCTATGCTCAAACAACAACTGGCATAAGCACCAGTACCGGTTCACAATGTGATTCAACTTATACAAAATGGCTGATATTCCTTTCTGATATCTAAAAAAATGGAAAATTATCCACCAAATAGATTATTATGACCATTCGCACAACCAACAATAATTTGTTTCTTGCAACATAAACAGCTACAACATGGTTCACAAGAATAAAATCACCACACTTACAGAGTTTATCATACAGCGGCAATATGAGTATCCACATGCCAAAGGGAGCCTCACCCGCTTGCTGAATGATATCGCAACAGCCGCAAAGATTGTTAACCGGGAGATCAATGCGGCCGGCCTGGTTGATATCCTGGGAAATGTCGGCAAGGAAAACATCCAGGGTGAGACGCAGAAAAAACTGGATATTTTCGCCAATGAAATGTTCATAACAGCCCTGAAAGGCGGCGGTGAATGCTGTGCCATTGCTTCTGAAGAGAACGAAAAAGTGATCTCGTTCAGCAATGATTTTTCTGAATTGGGTAAGTACGTAATTGCCATGGACCCCCTTGACGGGAGCAGCAACATAGAATCAAATGTCTCCATCGGCACCATCTTTTCCATCTACAGGCGTAATACCGAATTTGGCGGAGGCACCCAGGCAGACCTTCTGCAACCCGGCTATAACCAGACCGCCGCAGGTTATGTCATTTACGGATCATCAACCATGCTGGTATATACGACAGGTAAAGGTGTGAATGGATTCACCCTGGATCCCTCCGTAGGAATTTTTTGCCTGTCGCATCCCGACATGGCATTCCCTGAAGAGTCAAGCATTTATTCCATTAATGAAGGGAATTACATCTATTTTCAGGAAGGGATCAAACAGTATATCAAATATTGCCAGGAAGAAGATCCGGCTACCAAACGACCATATACTTCCCGTTACATCGGATCGTTGGTGGCCGACTTTCACCGGAACCTCATCAAAGGCGGCATCTTCTTATACCCCGGCTCGAAAAAAGCACCCAACGGCAAACTCAGGTTGCTTTATGAATGCAACCCCATTGCATTTTTGGCGGAACAGGCCGGCGGAAAAGCAAGTAATGGCAAGAAACGTATCCTCGATATTGAACCACAATCACTTCATGAACGTTCTCCGTTTTTTACCGGCCCAAAAGAGATGGTAGAAAAAGTGGAATCATACATTCAGCAAACGCCAGAGAAAAACGAATAACCCGTTGAATACAGATCTATTTATTAAGCTGTTTGAAAAAGGTCATCAGCTCCGGCAGCTCATTGCGTACCTCCGACAAAGCGCCCCCGGGGCTGCAGGATTATCCGGCCTGGCAGGATCTGCTGATGCAGTCATAGCTGCTGCTTCCATCAAAGCAGTCAAAAAGCCTTTTGTCTTTGTTTTGTCAGACCGGGAAACAGCTGCTTATTTCTTTAACGACCTGGAATACCTCCTCAATGAAAAAAACCAGGATTATGAAAACCGGAACAGCTTTTTCTTTCCATCATCTTATAGAAAGAAAGCACAGTCATTGCAGGAGGACAATGCCAATATCCTGCTTCGTTCCGAAGTGGTCAACCGTCTGGCAGCTGAATCCGGCAGGACAATCATCGTAACGTATCCGGAAGCTTTTAGTGAAAAGGTCTTATCGCGCAACATCCTGAAGAAAAATATCCTTTCTGTGGAGCAGGGGGAGCAGCTATCTGTTGACTTTTTACTGGAGCTGTTGTTGGAATATGACTTTGAGCGTGTTGATTTTGTTGTGGAGCCAGGTCAATTCTCCTTGCGGGGCGGGATCATTGATGTTTTTTCTTTCTCTAATGATCAACCTTTCCGGATTGAGATCATGGGCGACGAGGTTGAAAGCCTGAGAACCTTTAATCCGGAAACGCAATTATCGGTCGAGCACCAGGCGCGTGTTAACATTCTGCCCGACATTCACGAAATATCAAAGACGTCAAAAGCATCGGAATTTCTGCTTGCCTCCATGCCAACGAACACGCTGGTATGGATGCAGGATACATCCTTATGTCTGGATCTGATCCGGCAAGCCTTTGAAGAGCAGCGGTTTCATGAAGAAAGCTATACTACCCACCGCGAGATCCATGAGGTTCTGCTGAAAAAACGCGTTGTGGAGTTTCAACGAACAATGATTGCCGATAAAAAAGATTCGTTCTTTTTTAATGTTGAACCCCAACCCAACTTCAACAAAAATTTTAACCTGCTGGTACAAACCCTGAAAAAAAACACGCAGGAGTCTTACCGTACCATCCTGTTATTTGATAACCCCAAACAGGTTAAACGCATTCAAAGCATTTTTGAAAGCATTCTGGAATCTGAGGGTGGTCAGCCTGAAGATGTTCAACATGAAGAGTTGCTGCTTTCCCTGCATGAAGGATTCATTGATCATGATAACCAGGTGGCCTGCTATACTGATCACCAGATTTTTGACAGGTTCCACCGCTATCAGTTACGCGATAAATTTCCGGGTAAACAGGCCATGACCCTGCAATCTCTACACAACCTGAAACCCGGGGATTATGTAACCCATATTGATCACGGTATTGGTATTTTCAGCGGCCTGGAGAAAATAGATGTCAACGGGCGGTTGCAGGAAGCCATTCGGCTGATCTATAAAAACAATGATATTCTCTATGTCAGCATACACAATCTGCACCGAATTTCCAAATATTCCGGAAAGGAAGGTACGGAGCCTGCCCTGCACAGACTGGGTGGCAGCGCCTGGAACAGACTAAAAAGCAGGACGAAGAAAAAGGTCAAAGATATTGCGCATGACCTTATCAGGCTTTATGCAACCAGAAAAGCACAGGACGGCCATGCTTTTTCGCCGGATACCTATTTACAGCACGAACTTGAAGCCTCATTTATTTTTGAAGACACACCGGATCAGGAAAAAGCCACCCTTGATGTAAAAAAAGACATGGAGTCATCCCATCCGATGGACAGGTTGATTTGCGGGGATGTCGGTTTCGGAAAAACGGAAGTAGCGATCCGTGCAGCCTTCAAAGCGGTGTCTGACTCAAAGCAGGTGGCTGTTCTTGTCCCAACCACCATTCTTGCCTTGCAGCACTACTATACCTTCAGCGAACGACTTAATGACTTCCCCTGCAATGTAGACTATGTAAGTCGATTTCGATCGGTTGCCGAAAGGAAGAAAGTGCTCGAAAAAGCCAGGGATGGTGAGGTTGATATTCTTATCGGGACCCACCGTCTGCTGAGTAAAGATATCGTTTTTAAAGACCTGGGGTTGTTAGTCATTGACGAAGAACAAAAGTTTGGGGTAGCGTCCAAGGAAAAGCTAAAAAAGCTTCGCACCAATGTCGATACCCTGACGATGACTGCCACGCCCATCCCACGAACACTGCAGTTCTCCCTCATGGGCGCCAGGGATCTGTCATATATCAACACGCCACCGCCCAACCGTTATCCCATCATCACGGAAGTCCATGTATTTAACAAAGACCTCTTGCGGGAAACAATCATGTATGAAGTTTCCAGAGGCGGACAGGTGTTTTTTGTCCACAACAGGGTGCAAAATATCACGGAGGTGGCCACCATCATTCAGGATGCCTGTCCGGAGGTGAAGATTGCCGTTGGGCACGGGCAATTGGAGGGCAGCCGTCTGGAGCAGATTATGGTGGATTTTATTCATGGCGAATATGATGTGCTGGTATCAACCACGATCATTGAGTCGGGGCTTGACATTCCCAATGCGAATACCATTATCATCAACAATGCGCATCATTTCGGGCTGAGCGACCTGCATCAGATGCGTGGCCGGGTAGGACGCTCCAACAAAAAAGCATTTTGTTACCTGCTCTCTCCGCCCATGAGTACCCTCACCGAGGAGGCCAGGAAGCGGCTAAAAGCCATTGAAGAGTTTTCAGCCCTGGGCAGTGGTTTCAATATCGCCATGCGGGACCTTGACATCCGGGGAGCAGGAAACCTGCTGGGCGCCGAACAAAGTGGTTTTATTGCCGAAGTAGGTTTCGAGACCTATCATAAGATCCTGGATGAGGCTATCAATGAGCTTCGTGAAGAAGAATACAAAGATCTGTTTAGCGACGCGGGTTCACAACAGGATGAAAGAGATTTTGTGACGGACTGCCAGATAGAGACCGACCTGGAGCTGATGATCCCCAGCTATTATGTCACCAATGTAGAAGAGCGGCTGGAGCTGTATAAACAACTGGATAATATCAAAGATGAAGCAGAGCTTCAAGCTTTTGCAGGTAAAATGAGCGATCGTTTCGGTCCCCTCCCCGATTCGGTGAAGGGTCTATTGCAGGCAATCAGACTACGCCGGAAAGCACAAAAAGCCGGTTTCGAAAAAATAATCCTGAAAGCAAACAAGATGATCGGTCATCTGCCTGACCAGGAAAAGACCGATTATTATCAGAGTGAACAATTTGGCCGGATTTTGGAATTTGCCCAAAACAACCCATACAGATGCCAGATCAGGGAAGTGGAGTCACACCTGGCCATCACCATTGAACAGGTCAGCCATATCGATGAAGCTTTGGAAATCCTTACAGAGATCGCAGCAGCTCCCTGATATCCTCCCGGATCTTATTAGCCATAGAATCGGCTTTTACCGGGCTATCACTTTCCACATATAACCGTATCATGGGTTCGGTATTCGACATACGCAGGTGCACCCACTCCCGGTCAAACCAAATCTTCAGGCCATCTCTATGATCCAGCGTATAGTGACTGTATTTCTCAGCCATCTTACCCATGATGTCCCGCAAGCTCACCTCGGGCGATAGCTCAATCTTATTTTTGGACATAAAATACTCAGGATACTGCCTTCTAAGCCCACTGCAGCTCTTTCCACTCTTCGCCAGCTGAGTCAGAAACAAGGCAATGCCCACCAAAGCATCCCGGCCATAATGTAAAGCAGGATAAATAACGCCACCATTACCTTCGCCGCCAATAACAGCATCATGCTCCTTCATGGCTGCCACAACATTAACCTCCCCAACCGGCGAATAATAATGATTCACCCCGTGGGCCTGACTGACTTCTGCCAGTGCCTGTGTTGAAGACATATTACTGACTGTATTTCCGGGTGTATGCGAAAGGATATAATCAGCCACAGATACCAGTGTATACTCTTCACCAAACATCCCTCCGTCTTCGGATACAATGGCCAGACGATCGACATCCGGATCAAGCGCAAGTCCGAGGTGTGCCTTCTCTCGCACCACCTTGTTCGACAGTTCGCCAAGATGTTCCGGCAGTGGTTCCGGATTATGCTGAAACACGCCAGTGGGCTCACAGTTCAGCTCAACAACTTGTTGTACCCCCAGAGCGCCCAGTAGCAATGGCACAGCGATACCACCTACAGAGTTAATACCGTCCACAACAATCCTGAAGTTGGCAGCACGGATAGCCTCATCATCCACCAGCGGAAGAGCCATGATTTTTTGAAGATGCTTTTCAAGAAGAGTGTCATCAAAGAGTATCCTTCCCAAATTATCAACCGATTCAAAATGCAGCTTATCCTGGTCGAGATATGCGTTCATTGCTTCTCCCTGGGCAGCGGTCAGAAACTCCCCCTCGTGATTAAGCAGCTTCAGCGCATTCCATTGCCGCGGATTATGACTGGCCGTCAATATCACACCCCCATGAGCCTGATGAAGCTGAACACCCATTTCAATCGTCGGGGTTGTTGACAGTCCTGCGTCAATCACATCGATACCCAGGGCCTGAAATACGGAGGTGATTACCCCGTTTACCATCGGACCCGATGTGCGGGCATCCCTGCCGATCACCACCGTAATGCGTTGATTGCCATGTTGCTCCTTTAACCACATCCCAAAGGCACCCGCAAACTTTATGATATCAACGGGTGATAACCCCTCCCCGGGATAGCCGCCAATAGTACCACGTATCCCTGATATTGATTGGATTAATGTCATATCCTTGTCGTTTTTTTACAAATGTAATAGAAAAGACAGAAGATTGATAAAATAACTTGATAACAGAATAGGCCTATAAAAATCCAGCATCCCGAAATAAAAAATCTACCCATATTGGTTATATTTGTAACACAATTTAGAGCTGCAAAATTCCATTGAAAATCAATAAATTACATATTCTGCTCACGATCTTTGCCGTTTCTCTGGCATGTTCATCGTGCATTCCGGGACAAAATATTCCCGAGGATGATTATCTGCTAAACCGAAATCGCATAAAAATCGAAGATGCAGATATTCAATCGCATGAATTAGAGGCCTATGTTCGACAAAAACCCAATCGCCGGACTTTGGGTCTGTTCCGTTTTCACCTGTATGTTTATCAAATTGCTGATAAGAGAGATAATGGCAGGATAAGCCGTTGGCTTAAAAACAACATTGGTGAACCACCGGTCATTTTTGATCCCCGGCAGGCTGAACAAACAGAACAACAGTTCGAATTATATCTTCAAAATAAAGGATACTTCAATGCCAGTGTTCATAAGGATATAGAATACCGTGGCAACAGGGCTGACGTTACTTATACACTTAAGGGCAACAAGCCTTATACGATAAACGATATTCATTATATTATTCATGACTCCCATCTGGAGCCATTTGTTTACGCTGATACCACAGAATCACTGATTCGCAGGGGTGAACACTATGACACAGAAATCCTGCAGGACGAACGAAACAGAATAACCAGGAACCTAAAAGAAAAGGGGTTTTTCAGATTCTCCAGGGATTATATTCATTTCCAGGCAGACAGCACCGTAAATAACAATAAGGTTGACATCGACATTATTCTTCATAACCGGGATTTTGAAACGACAGCGCAGGCCGATAGTGCGCCGGCAGCATCGCACAAAAGATATATAATCAACGAGATGGTTATTTATCCCGATTACGGGCAGTTTACGGACGAGCGCCATCATCCTGATACAACCGTATTGCGGCCAGTAAACAGCAGCAATGAAACGGGAGATATCATTTTTTTACATAACGGACCCATGCATATCAGGCCGGAAGCACTTACCAACAACATCTTTTTTCAACCGGGTGAGTATTATAATATTCATAAGGTTGAACAAACCCATCATTACCTGGCCGGGTTACGCAATTTCCGTTTTGTGAACATTCAATTTAATGAACCCACCAGCGAAGAACCGGAATTATCTAATGATACGCTTGGTCATTTAAATGTGAGAACGGAGCTGACCCGCTCACCCGCTAACGCTTTTACGATCGAGGCTGAAGGGTTAAACACGGCAGGTAACCTTGGAATCGCCACCAACCTGTTATATCAAAACAGAAACCTGTTTGGAGGTGCGGAGATGTTTAATATCCGTTTGAAAGGGGCGTTGGAAGCTTCAGGAGAATCAAGCGACAAAGAAGCTTTCAGTAACCTTCCCTTCAATACGGCTGAAATGGGGACGGATATTTCCATCGATTTTCCCAAGTTGATATTTCCTTTCCATCTGGGAAACCTTGCAAGGACGGGGCGTCCGAAAACCACACTACTCACCGGTTTAAACTATCGCCAGCGCCCCGACTATACAAGATATATATTGAATTTCAGTTATGGCTTTCAATGGAGCTACGATGATCATCAACAGCATCAGTTAACACCACTGGAAATCAGCTCCATAAAAATATTTAATGATTCAATATTACAGTCGAACATACCAGATTCGAACCCTCTTATTATGAGTCGGTATAGTGACCACCTGATAGCCGGCCTCAAATACGAATATGTCTATAACACACAAGAGATAGACGTATCCGAAAATTTTGTCTATTTACGCGGTAATTTTGAATCGGCAGGCAACCTGTTGTATCTGTCGGCAGATAGACTCAATCTTAACAGAAATAATAATGACAGGTATACCATCAGGGATATCCCGTTTGCCCACTATCTGAAAGCAGATGCTGACTTCAGGTATTATCGTGTTTTTGATGAGAATAACTCCCTGGTCTTTCGTTTGATGGGCGGGATCGGTGTGCCATATGGCAATCTTGATGTGATGCCTTTCATCAAAAGTTATTATGGAGGCGGAGCCAACAGCATAAGGGCATGGAGTATATATAACCTTGGACCTGGGGGTTACCAGGCCGGGGATGCTTTACGGTTTGACAAGTATGGTGATATCAAGCTCGAAGCGAATATTGAACAGCGGTTCTCCATTTATCGCTATTGGGAAGGGGCTTTCTTTCTGGATGCGGGCAATGTTTGGTTTCTTCAGGCTAATGAACAGTTTCCCGAAGGTGATTTCTCGGCAGATCGTTTTTACAAAGAAATCGCTATAGGGGCCGGTATGGGTATACGGCTTGATTTCAACTTCTTTATTGTCCGCCTGGATGGCGCATTTCCAATTAGAAACCCTGCCATGCCCTCCGGAGACAGATGGGTCGGTCATTGGTCCAGGCTAAATCAATGGAATTTTAATCTGGGGATCGGCTATCCCTTCTGATGTTATGTACCGGATATGAACAACATCGTCAATGCCATAACAAAACAGTTCCCTTATCAGCCCACTGAAGATCAGGCCGTGCTTATCAGGGAGCTGGCCGCTTTTGTAACGGATGATGACCCGGCTTCGATGTTTATCCTGAAAGGCTATGCCGGTACCGGAAAAACAACTATTGTCAGTAGCCTGGTACAGGTCCTGCCAACGGTAAAGACCCGTTCTGTTTTACTGGCACCCACCGGAAGGGCTGCTAAAGTACTCGCAGGCTATGCCGAAAAACAGGCCTTTACCATTCACAAAAAAATATACCGCATGCAAACTGCGGCTGACGGTTCATTACAAATTTCCCTCCAGCGCAACAAGCACAGCGACACCATTTTTATTGTGGATGAAGCTTCCATGATACCTTGGAGCACAACAGACCAGTCCAACCTCTTTGGAGGTGCCAACCTGCTTGATGACCTGCTCCAATATGTAAACAATGACAAAAACTGCCGTCTGCTATTTATTGGTGACACTGCCCAGTTACCGCCGGTGATGACATCAGAAAGCCCGGCGCTGCATAAAAGTTTCATGGAAAAACGCTACAACGTCAACATCAGGGAATTTGAACTTCGCCAGGTAGTCAGACAGGCTGAAACCAGTGGCATATTGTTTAATGCTACCCACCTGAGGACTATGTTGCAGAAAGAAGTAAGCGGGTTCCCATCCATAGATTTAGCGGGCTTCCCGGACATTATCAGGGTTCAGGGGCAGGAAGCGGCCGATGAGGTGGAAAGCGCTTTTACCATGAACGGTAAAGAAGAGGCCCTGATCATCTGCCGGTCAAACAAAAGGGCCAACAACTACAACAAGCATATCCGGCAAAGGGTGTTATTCATGGAGGAAGAGCTTAATGCTGGTGATCTGCTGATGGTAGTAAAAAACAATTATTACTGGCTGCCCGATGACAGTGAAGCAGGTTTTATTGCCAATGGGGATATTATTGAACTTAAACGCATCCGGCGTACAGAAACGCTGTACGGCTTTCGCTTTGCCGATGTCACCGCCCGTCTGCTCGACTATCCCGATATGCCCGAGATGGACGTGAAGCTATTGCTCGACACTCTGGATGCAGACGGACCATCACTCTCACGGCAACAGGCCACAACACTTTATGAAGAAGTGGCAACCGATTATAAAGATATCCCCCATAAAAGAACCCGTCTTACGAGCATCAGAAACAACCCACACCTGAACGCCCTGCAGGTTAAATACGCCTACGCCATGACATGCCACAAGGCACAAGGCGGCCAATGGAAACACGTTTTCGTGGAAATGGGTTATCTTCGCAACCAAAGTCCGGACGAAGAATACATCCGGTGGTTATATACAGCGCTCACCCGCGCCACAGATAAACTTTTTCTGTTGAACTTTACCGACGATTTTTTTACTTAATTCCTTCATGTCATCATCAATAGTTACATACCATGCAGCAACAAAAAGTTATTATATACCAATTATTGGTACGCCTTGCAGGCAATAAAGTGGTCCATTGCAAACCCTGGGGCACCATCGAAGAGAATGGTTGCGGAAAATTCGATGATCTCACCCCGCATTTTTTACAACAAATAGCAGACCTTGGAGCCACACACATTTGGTTAACGGGTGTTCAGGAACATGCAAGCTGTACCGCATACCCCAAACATAACATTGCAGCCGACAACCCGCTTGTCGTAAAAGGGCGGGCCGGATCCCCTTATGCCATCAAAGACTATTACGATGTGGCTCCTGACCTGGCCAACAATGTAGAGAAACGGATGGACGAATTCGAAGCCCTGCTGGAACGATGCCGGGACAATGGCCTTACACCGGTCATTGATTTTGTCCCCAACCATGTGGCCAGGCAATATCATAGTGACCAGAAACAAGGTAAAGCCAACCAATTAGGGCAACATGATGATACCGGAAAAGCTTTTGACCCATCCAACAATTTTTATTATATCCCTGATCAGTCATTAAAGCTGCCGAAGGAGGTCTTCCGGCTTCCTACCAGTCAGGAAATGAAAACAAAAGAATACCATGAATTCCCGGCAAAGGTAACCGGTAACGATTGTTTTTCACACGAGCCTGGGTATCACGACTGGTATGAAACGATTAAGCTCAATTATGGTGTTGATTACCAAAACAACCAACAGACTGCCTTTGATCCGGTTCCCGACACCTGGCATAAGATGCTGGACATTCTGCTTTTTTGGGCAAAAAAAGGCGTAGGTGCTTTCCGTTGCGATATGGCAGAGATGGTTCCGGAAGCATTCTGGCGCTGGGCAATTGCAGCAGTGAAAAAAGTGTATCCTGGCCTGCTTTTTATTGCAGAAATTTACAATCCGAAAGCTTATAGACGTTTCACAGCTGCAGGTTTTGACTATTTATATGATAAAGAAGGTCTTTACAACACCCTCAGGGATATTATGACCGGCAGTCGGCCTGCCGCTGATCTGACAAGTATCTGGCACAAACTGGGCGGTCAGGAGGGGTCAATGTTACGTTTTATTGAAAACCATGATGAGAAGCGTATTGCTTCAGAATCCTTTGCCGGGACAGCCAGCGCAGGTATTCCCGGCATGACGGTTGCCGCAACCATGCACCAGGGACCATCTATGGTTTATTTTGGCCAGGAAACAGGCGAAGAAGCCAAAGGAGCCGCCGGATTTAGTGGAGATGACGGCAGGACAAGTATTTTTGATTACTGCCATGTGCCACGTTTTCAAAAATGGTATAACGAAGGCAAATGTAACGACAACCAATTATCTTACGAAGAAAAGGCATTGCGAACATTCTACCGGCAACTGCTCAATCTTTGCCAGGAACCGGTTATTCGTTCGGGCCATTTTTATGACCTGATGTGGAACAACAGACATCTAAACCATCAACACATATATACCTACCTGCGTTGGGATCAGCAAACAATCTGGCTTATTGCAACCAATTTCAGCCACCATGATCATATGGAAAACCAGATTTACATACCTGCCCACTTCCGCGAAATATCAGGACATAATACGGATAAACAACGGGAACCGATTCCGCTACTTACCCTCTGTGATTCGAAGCAAATCCGCAATATAACCAATACAACCATGGAGATCAACGTATGCCTTCCCCCGTTATCAGCTGAAATACTACACTTGAAAGAACGCTGATTATCTATAACACAAGTGCTTGTCTGCTGCTTTTTACAATTTTTTTACAAAAAAGAAACCCTTGCTTTCCATAATAATTTATATTTTTGTTAAAATCATAATTTATAACCCATTTCAAACAACACATTTATGACCAACAAAACGAAAGCCATGCATACCGAGAGGTATCTCATGGCCATCTTTATGGCTTTGGCTATTGCTTTTGCATTTCCGGTATCACTGTTATCCCAGGAAATAGAAGTGAAGGTAGAAGAGGATGATGAAGAAGATCCCTGGGCGGATCATGAGTTTGCCTATGAAGATGAAGTATTACTGGATTTCTTTGATATTAACCGGGAAATAAGCAAAATGCGCCAGGAGACCCAGGAAGAGATTGCCAAAGTGGCTGATGAGCATGGCCTGAGCATGGAGCGTTTCCAGCAAATCGCTAATGCTGCACAGATAGGTCAATTGGGTGGTGGCAATTTCACTGACGAGGAAGTTGAAGCTTTTAACAACGTCGCACCCGTAGTTACCCAGCTCCAACGCCAGATGCAGCAGGAAGCTCAGGAAATAATTACAGAAGGAGATCTTTCCATGGAAAAATACCGTGAGATTCTTGGTTCATTTCGTGAAGATACTGAACTTCAGGAGTATGTAACCTATCTCGCCAGAGAAAGAGCCCGTCAGGAAATCCTGGAGGAAAGAAAAGAAGAAGCCCGGCGTAAATTAGAAGAGGAGAAGAAGAAGGAAGAAGAAGAGGAAGAAGAAGAAGAGGGAGAAGAAGGCAACTAATAAAACAGATCACAACACTTCGGAGACCACAAAGGTACTCCCTCCTACAAATATAAGGTCATTGAAGGAAGCATCGCTGATCGCTTCCTCAAAGGCCTTTTTTACTGTTGGTAAGGCTTTCCCCGAAAGTTTATAAGCTGCAGCTTCGGATAATAACTGGTCTGCAGCTAAACCTCTTGGTATATCAGGACAGCAAAAGTAATAGATCGCATCTGGCGGTAGCAGTTCCAGTATGGGATCCCGATCCTTGTCGTCCATCATGCCCAGGACAATTCGCAACGTCTCGTGCGGAATGCGTTGTAATTGTTTGGTAATACGTTGTATCGCGTCCGCATTGTGGCCGGTATCACAGATAACAGTAGGATGCTCTCCCAAAAACTGCCATCGTCCCATGAGTCCGGTATTTTTTACAACTTGCTGCAGACCCCTCTTTATCGCTTCCTCATAAAGTTTCAGAACATTGTTGTCATTAAGCAGTTTACATGCGGTAAGGGCTGTCAGTAAATTATCTGCCTGATAATCTCCCAACAGGTCAAGGCAATATGTGTAGGATATTCCCTGGTGGATGACATGGACGGACATATTGCTTTTGCCTGCGTAATCAGGTTCCGGTGGTGATTTGACCGAAAAAATGTCGCCGGCCACATAGAGCGGCGAATGGTGCTCGTTGGCTACGTGTTCAAAAACATGATGTATATCGGGTTGTCGCCGCCCGATAACAACGGGTATATTAGGTTTGATAATGCCGGCTTTTTCACGGGCAATATCTTCAAGACCGGGACCAAGGAGGTAGGCGTGGTCATACCCAATATTGGTAATCACGCTAAGCGCCGGTGTCAGGATATTGGAAGAATCGAGACGTCCACCGAGTCCTGTTTCGACAACAGCTATATCTACCTGGCTATTTGCAAAATAGTCAAAGGTCATTGCCATCGTGGCTTCAAAAAAAGATGGTTGAAGCTTATCCAGGTAGGCCTTGTGTTCTTTGACAAATGCGGTAACCACGCTTTCCGGTACAGGTTGCCCATCAATCTTGATACGCTCACGAAAGTCTTTGAGATGGGGCGAGGTAGCCAGACCGGTTTTGTAACCCTGCTCTTGCAGGATAGAAGCGATCATGTGGGCTACCGATCCTTTACCATTGGTTCCGGCAATATGGATGCTTCGGAATTTCTTTTCGGGCTGTTGCAGATGTCGACTCAGGGCCAGGGTATTATCCAGGTTGGCTTTATAAGCGGCCGGACCTGAACGTTGAAACATGGGCAGTCGTGCAAAAAGATAATCGAGGGTATCCTGATACGTCATTTAGTTCAGACGGATAAAATTATAGGTGATGCTTCCCCGTTGTTCGGCCGGGGCATCGGCTTTGATATCGAAACGGGCTTTCATAGCTGCTTCTTCTGCCAGGCTATGCAGTGTCTGGTTGGTGGTGGTGGTTCCACGGACCCCGGGGTTAGCGCGGATCACATTGCCCCGACGGTCAACGACGATATCGACAACAACCTTGCCTGTAGCCTGGGTTGTATATTCGGGAACAGGCAGGTAATTGGCCTGTCTGCCGGATAAGCTGTACTCAATACCATCGCCGGGACCACTGCCATCAAAAGCATCGGCATCGGTAACACCTTCGGACTCACCCTGATCGCCTTCTTCACCGCTTTCACCCTGGTCCTGACGTTCTGTGCTACGCTGATCGCGGCCCGGATAAAGCGCACGCTCGTCAACTTGCGGCCGGGTATCTTCTTCCTCAACCTGCTCTTCTACGGTTTCTTCTGCCTCCTGAGAAGGTTCTTCAACCGGTTCCGGATCGGGCTGCACCGTTTCATCCTCCTGTGCTTCACTTTCTTCAGGCAAGCCAACTGCCTCCTGAGTTTCCTGTGTCACAATCTCCTCGGCGGCATCGGCCGAAGCAGGTGTTGCTTCCTGAGGCTCGGGCGCAGGTTCCGACAACGGCTGCCGCGTACCTGTACCCTCGTCTGTATAACCAAGAGACACAATCACCCCATGCTCCTCAGGAACTTCTGAGGCAGACAACGCGAAGTAAAAACAACAGACAATCAGGGCCGCATGGAAAAGGATGGTACCAAACAGCGCACGATACTGATCTTTTTTGTTGGACGCTTCCATCAATCTCTTCGTGGTTGGGTAGCCAAAATAACTTTATGCTGAACCTCATACATCCGGTTGATGTTCTCAACCGCATCAATAACATTTACAACCAATTGTACCGGCACCGATTGATCTGCCCGCAAAACCACCGTACCGTCGGTATAATCTTCAAGACGCGTAATCAAACCCTCCTGCAGGCCGTCATGCGTTACAGGCTGATCGCCTATAAAAACTTGCCGTTCCTCATTGATATGTACGTTGACCGTCTGCGGAGCCATCGTCCTGCTGTCACTTTGAGGTAAGAGGAGATTTATGGCACTCGGTGCAACCAGCGTTGAGGTAAGCATAAAAAAGATTAACAACAGGAATACCAGGTCAGACATGGAGGCCATGTTGAACTGCATATTGCGTGTATTTCTTGCTTTAATAGCCATGATATAACAATTAGGATGCTGGTTCGTGTAAAAGATCCATGAACTCTGTAGCCCTTGCTTCAAGCATAAATACCACCTTTTCGATGCGGGCCACCAGTATGTTATAACAAATATAAGCGACAATACCTACGGCAAGGCCCGTAATGGTGGTGACCATAGCCTGATAGATACCACCGGCAAGCATGCTGATATCAATGTTTGGCCCGGCCATGGACATGTTATAAAACGCCCGTACCATACCTATGACCGTTCCGAGAAATCCAATCATCGGAGCCGCGCCGGCAACAGTACCCAGCACAGCTATATTCTTCTCCAGCTTTGCAATCTCCAACTTACCCACATTTTCAATGGCTGCATTGATATCACCAAGCGGGCGCCCTATCCTGACGATCCCTTTGGCCACCATCCGGGCGATCGGTGACTGATTGTTACGGCATAGTGATTTGGCAGAATCAATCCGCCCATTATGAATAAAATCACGTATGTTATTCATAAAATTGGTTTCCTCATTAGATGCCCGGCTTATGGCAAAATACCTTTCTATAAAAATATAGATTGCCACAATAGATAGTATCGCCAGCGGAATCATAACAACACCGCCTTCAAGGGCGAGACTCCATGCAGATAGGGACTCTTCAACCTGACCATTGGCCTGTGCAAGGGTGTCAGCGGCTTCTTCCTGAACTACCGTTTGAGCCTGAAATAAAAAGGGAGATAACATTGGATCTGAATTTTAATATTGTTTTCTAGTTGTTATAACTTTAATGAACCTGTTTTATTTTATACCCCACAAATTTAGTGATTATTTTAATGCACATTTTTCTGTTATAAGCTTATACAGGCAAATAAATATTATTAATTTGTCTTCCTGTAACGAACAATTTTTATTAATTTTACGGTTCATTTCAGAACATATCCTAATAAAAAGACAAAAGCTTATGAAGAAGATGAAAGTAGCAATTAATGGATTTGGTCGTATTGGAAGGCTTACCCTAAAGGCGGCCATGGAGAGAGAGCATGTTGAGATCATTGCTGTTAATGACCTGACTGACAGTGCCACGCTGGCACATCTGCTAAAGTATGATTCCGTTCATGGGAAATTTCCTGGCGACGTTTCCTCCCAAGATAAGGATTTGGTTGTCAATGGAAAAAAGATAAAGGTCTTTTCCGAAAAAGACCCGGCTAACCTCCCCTGGGGAGACCTGGGTATTGATGTGGTTGTAGAGAGTACAGGTGTATTCCGTGACCGTCAAAGCGTTGGCAAACACATTCAGGCCGGGGCAAAAAAGGCCATCCTTTGTGTCCCATCAAAGTCGCCTGACGATGTTGATGCTACCATTGTGCTGGGCGTAAATGACCATGACCTGAAGCCCGAACAACAAATATTTTCCAATGCTTCCTGTACCACAAACTGCCTGGCGCCTATCACCAAAGTGCTGCGCGACAATTTTGGTCTGGAGCATGGACTAATGAATACCATTCACTCATATACGAACGACCAGGCGATACTCGATGCGCCACATAAAGACCTGCGCCGGGCCCGGGCAGCAGCCATGTCGATCATACCTACAACCACAGGTGCCGCTAAAGCCGTGGGACTCGTTATTCCTGAACTTAAAGGCAAAATGGACGGGTTTGCCATGCGTGTCCCAACACCGGATGGCTCCATCGTTGACCTTACCGCAAAACTGTCCAAAAATGTGACAAGGGAGGAAGTGAACAAAGCTATGAAACAAGCAGCCGAAGGCCCCATGAAAGGCATTCTGCAATACAGCGAAGAACCAATGGTATCCGCCGACATTATCGGTAATAACCACTCTTCGATAGTTGACGGACTCCTGACACAGGTTATGGAAGGCAATATGGTGAAAGTTGTATCATGGTACGACAATGAATATGGCTATGCCAGCCGCGTAGTCGATCTGGCAGAAAAAATCGCCTAATGCGATAACCCCTTCTGTTCAAAAAAGCCACCACCACTTTTTATAGCCCCGCCGGCAAAAAGTAGGGTGGCTTTTTTTGCAGGCCTTACCCAACTATATCGACAAATTTTATTATACCTTTGATAAGGTTTTTACGTTGCATACTTAGCACAATGCAATAAATACAATTGTTAAACCAGAAAATGCAAAATCATGGCAAAACGACTCCTTCTGATCAGTAATTCCACCAATTATGGAGAAAAGTACCTCGAATATACCAAACCAAACATCAAAAAATTCCTTGGAGAGGCAGTAAAAGAGGTTTTATTTGTTCCTTATGCAGGTGTTGTGATGACCTATGATGAATACACCCAAAAAGTAGCTGCCGTGTTTAATGAGCTGGGCTACGATGTACGCTCAGTGCATCAGTATGACGATCCCGTCGAAGCGGTAAATAAAGCAGAAGCCATTGTGGTGGGCGGTGGCAACACATTTCACCTGGTGCATAAGTTGCATGAAACAGGGCTCATGACAGCCATACGTGAAAAAGCAGAGAACGGCACCCCTTATATCGGTTGGAGCGCCGGAAGCAATGTGGCATGTCCTACACTAAAAACCACAAACGACATGCCGATCGTAGAACCGGAAAGTTTTGATGCCATGGGACTGATTCCTTTCCAAATCAACCCTCACTACACAGATGCCATCATTCCCAACCATAACGGCGAAAGCCGCGAAGACAGGATCCGTGAATTTCTGGTGGCAAACCCGAACATGATGGTCGTTGGCCTGAAAGAAGGGGCTATGCTGCAGATCAAAGATCAGGATATCAAATATATCGGCTCCAAAACGATAAAAGTCTTTAAAAAAGATAAACCTACCCTGGAGTATGATAAAAATGCAGCACTCGATTTCTTGCGTTAACCAAAAAGCCCGGAACAGATGAATAAGTTCGCATTGTACACATTGCTGTTTGTTGCCCTGATAATGACAGCATGCAGCAGCCAGCAATCTTTCTACACCAGCCATGTGTCGGATGTGCCATACGGAGCGACAAGCACAGGCATCTATTACGCACTTCCCAGAACGGTGATTGCCATTGAAGTAACCGTTGAAAAGACTACCGATAAACCGGGGCCTTACGCTGAGTACGCCTCTCGTTTCCTGGGGCTGGACGATGTTATTCATAAATCAGCCGTCAGCTATCAGATTCATAACACCGACATCAGCGGCTACGGCGAACCCGACCCTGATCATGTATACCATGTGACATTCCCCGAAGGAGAAGAGCGACAAAACCTATATCTGACACTTACGGAAGCCGGTCTGATTGCCAGTGTCAATAAACAAAAAGATGATTCCCGTCTCGGTCAGGACATCATGCAAATAAAAGATAGAGGAGAGCTCGGAACTGACACCACCTTCAACCTTTTCATCAATACAAACCTGAGAGAAAAAATTGACACCATTGTAGAAGAGGTTCGTTTGGATACAATTACCATTAAACGGGAAAAACTGCGTAAAAGCTGGGTTGAAAAAAGCAATGAGCTTCGGGCCAGGGAGGTGGCTGACTATATCATGGACCTGCGTACGAAAAAACTGGATCTCATCAGTGGTTTCCAGGAGATTCCTTATTCTAAAGAAGCACTCGAGTACATGTATTCAGAGATGGACAGTCTGGAACAAGACTACCTGGACCTGTTCACAGGCATAAGCCATACAGAAACCATAACCTACCGTTTCATTCATACACCGGCAAAAAATAACCTGATCAGCCCCCATATCCTTTTCCGGTTCTCATCAGAAGAAGGCGTTCTTCCGGCAGATAACGAACACGCGGCAGAGGTTACCCTCTCATATAAAAGAAGTCATGTCACTGATGAAGTGGCTGTACTGCCAACTCAAACAAACAGAGGGCGTGATCAGGCCAGAAAAGGTATCTATTACAGGATACCTGAATATGCCGACGTAATGGTGCATGAAGGAGACAAAAAGCTTGCCACCACACAGATGCTGGTTAGCCAGTTTGGCCGGGTAACCAACCTGCCTCCTGACAGCCTGGAAATTGAATTTTTCCCCAATACAGGAGCGGTGAAGTCCGTAGGCCATCCACATACTGAATAAAAGTGAAAAGTGAAAAGTGAAAAGTGAAAAATGCAGGCCGGGCTTGACCGGCCTCAAGCACTTACCCGCGGAAAGCTACCGTAATGACAGGGCTTGACCTGTCACCACAGGGCTTGACCTGTCACAACAGTTGCAGGCCGGACTTGGCCGGCCTGCCATTTATAAAAAAAGCATTGGTAGCCGCAGCACTTGGGCTGCGTGACCTCGGCTGACCTGCTAACTGAAAAAGAGAAATGATGGTAGCCGCAGCACTTGGGCTGCGTGACCTCGGCTGACCTGCTAACTGAAAAAGAGAAATGATGGTAGCCGCAGCACTTGGGCTGCGTACCCGTGCGACCTGGGGCAGCTTAAATACAACCACATAAGGCTAAATAACAGATAATTACAAAATCATAAACACATGAAGTATTTTATCATAACAGGAGCCAGCAAAGGCCTTGGCAATGGTCTTGCTATTGAGTTGCTAAACCCGGAGCATCATCTGATCTGTATCTCCAGAAGTGAAAATCAGGAGCTTAAGCAGATGGCTGCTGCGAAAGACAACCCCCTTGATTTCTTTTTGTTTGACCTGTCCGCTTCCGGGGAGATTCCGGGTTTGTTTGAGAAAATTTTCAAAACCATAAACACCCAAACAGCTACCGGGATCTATCTGGTTAACAATGCCGGTGTTATTCAGCCTGTGGCAAGGGCTGAAGACTGTTCCCCTGAAGAGGTTGACCACCATATGCGTGTGAACCTCATCGCACCGATGCTGATCTCGGGTGCCTTTATCCGGCATACCCAAGACCTGGACATTGAAAAACGGATCCTGAACATCTCATCCGGTGCCGCTCACCATCCCTATTACGGATGGAGTAACTACTGCACCGGTAAAGCAGGACTGGAAATGTTCGGTCGATGCCTGTCTGAAGAACAAAAAGAAGAAACCAACCCGGTTAAGACAATGGCCGTAGCTCCCGGTATTATTGACACGCAAATGCAAACAACCATTCGCGGCACATCGAAGCGTGATTTTATTCACCGCGACAAATTCGTCTCCCTGAAGGAAGAAGGACAGCTTGTTCCACCGGCTCTGGCAGGTAAAAAACTGGCCCGTCTGTTGCTTTCGGCAGATTTTGAAGATGGGAAATCAATTGATATCAGGTAAGAAAGCCAATGGACAAGATAGATCTTCAGGAATTTGAATTCCAGCTGAACCTTCGTCAACTCCGTCTGGAGGACTTTGACCAACTGGTGGACATGCAAAAGATCTGCTTCCCCGGGATGCAGGTATGGACAATAGAAAACATCACAAATCAACTCAAACGCTTCCCTGAAGGGCAGGTAGTCATTGAGATCGACGGCAGACTGGTCGCCTCCACCGGAAGTCTGATCATTGACTCTGATGATTTCGACATGAACATGTCATGGGATGAGATCTGTGACTTTGGCAACATCGGCACACACAATCCGGAGGGAGATACCCTTTACGGAATGGAGATTATGGTTCATCCCGAATTCCGGGGAATGAAGCTGGCGACACGCCTGTATGAGGCACGCAAAGAGCTCACGAGACAATACAACCTGCGCCGGATCGTCGTGGGCGGCAGGCTACCCGGATATATCAAGCACAGGGATAAGTTCAGTATCACCGAATACGTGGACAGGGTAACCAGCCGCGCCATATTCGACCCGGTACTTACACCGCAGCTTTCCAACGGCTTTTCGCTGAAAAAGATCATCAGGCAATATATTGATGATGACAGCGAATCATCCGGGTATGCCACTTACCTTGAGTGGACCAACTTCGACTTTAAGGAAGAGAAAGAAAAGCAATTTCTGGCAGCTGCCCCGGTTCGTATTTGTGTGGTGCAATACCAGATGCGTCCGATTAAAAGTTTCGACGAGTTTGCCACCCAGTCAGAATATTTTGTAGATGTGGCTTCGGGCTACAAAAGCGATTTTGTTCTCTTCCCGGAGATCTTTACCTTGCAGTTGCTATCCCTTTTCCCGCGGGAAGAGCCCGGCGCCGCGGCACGTAAGATCGGAGAGTTTACTGAACACTACCTGGAGCTGTTCAGCGAATTGGCCATCAAATATAATATCAACATCCTGGCGGGCTCCCACTTTACTCCCGAAGGGGAAGATCTCTACAATATTGCCTATTTGTTCAAGAGAAACGGTGAGATTGGAAAACAATACAAACTGCACATCACACCTAACGAGAAAAAATGGTGGGGCGTACAACCCGGTAACAGTCTGGAGGTGTTTGATACCGACAAAGGAAAAATCTCCATCATGATTTGTTATGACATTGAGTTTCCGGAACTCTCAAGGATCGCTGTTGAAAGAGGTGCCAGACTGATATTTGTACCCTTCTGCACCGATGACCGCCAGGGTTACCTGCGTGTCAGGTACTGTGCACAGTCGCGCTGTGTAGAAAACCAGATCTTTGTCGCTATTGCCGGAACAGTAGGTAACCTGCCGCAGGTGAATAATATGGATATTCAGTATGCCCAGTCAGGGATCTTCACGCCTTCCGATTTTTCTTTTGCGCGCGACGCCATCGCCGGAGAATGCAGCCCCAACGTGGAGACGGTTATCATCAATGACATCGATCTCGAACTGCTGAAACGACACCGAAACAGGGGAACTGTTGCCAACTGGAACGACCGGCGAACTGACCTCTACAGGATTGTTGCCCTTGACCAGCAACATACCGACCCTTACGAGGATCAGTAATTAGTCACCCAATAGGCCTGAGCCTTCTCCACCCTTCGACATGTAGCAAATTATCATCAGATAAAAAACTTAAGCAGGAAGTTTGATGCAAAATGGCCTAAACATTTTGTGTCAATCTATGTTTAAAAGACAGGTAAACGTTTGTTTTTAATGCTTTCAGGCGAAGTGATAAACGTATTATTGTTGTTGTATGAAACCTTTCATTAGTAAGACTTCATATTATTTTGTGTCCAAATAAAATCATAAAACATGGAAAAACTAACATCTTTTGAGAGCAGATCCTATGAATGGATGAAAAAGCACGGGGTTGTTTTGCTCCGTATCAGCATCGGCATTGTCTTCTTCTGGTTTGGCGTGCAAAAATTCTTTCCTGGTGTTTCGGAAGCCGAAAACCTGGCAACGCGAACAATAGAAGTCATGACATTCGGCATTGTCAAACAGGCCCTGGGTATGCCTCTTTTAGCGACCTGGGAGGTTATAATCGGACTAACATTCCTCTTTGGCCGGTTCATGCGTATTGCCATTCCCCTGCTTTTCCTGCAGATGATTGGCACCGTGACACCGTTGTTTTTCTTTCCGGATGAAACATTTCAGTCAGTTCCATTCATTCCTGCCCTTGAGGGGCAATATATTATTAAAAACATTGTACTGGTAACAGGCGCCATGGTTGTCGGGGCTTACCATTTTGGATTTACCATAAACAAACCAAGGCAGTAATCTTCATTTCGGTTTACCAGTATTTTCTGAGTGAATCTACAAATATTTGAAACCAGGGGCCATCCAGATCCATATCCCTGACCAGGTCCCCTGGTTTTTTGTATGGAGAAGCCGGGGGGTGGTTAAAACCGGCAGCCGATTCAGCCGCTTTGCGCTGCAGATAAGCCGTCTCAGAAGCAGCTATACCTTTATCTTTCAGTTCTTTTAACAGATCAATACTCTGCTGCGGCATCCCGGTCGCGGCATAGTTCAGCACTGCTGTACGTATCTGTTCCAGGTTTCCTTTCTCTAAAATGTAATGAAACAAATCCGGAAATGCAGCTGCCATGGATGTTGCGCCCTGAAGGTAAGGATCATATCCTAATCCGTTATCAGCCATCATGAAAATCTCCGAAAGGATGCGCTGACGGGTAAAAACGCTAAAGAGCAGATCATAGGCCTCAACTTTGGCGTTTATATACGCTTCATGTTGATCATGATAGTCAAGCGCACTCTGGATGTATTCCGTTGCCGTATCCAGCATATCGTTCCGCAGTGCCCTTTCGGAGACGACCAGGAATGAGTGGAACATCCCGTAATGGGACTGGTTTAGCCGACGTTCCAGCATATATGGACAATTATAGTAACTTTCAACCTCACGGCAGAATCTCTGTACATATTCAAGTAAGGATAAAGACTGGCTATACCGGGTATCCAGAATCAGTTCCAGGGATTCATCGAAAACCAGGGTTATAACATTCTTTGTAACAGCGTGAGCCTCAGATTCAATGTCTTCTGCAGGGTGCATTACCGACCAGACGTTTGCAAGCCTTTCCAGAGATGCTTCTTTGTAATCCTGTTGCATGTCAAGCCGGGCAATAGCCAGATGGGAAGGTATATGAAACGGATTAAAGTTAACAGCCGACAAAAAAGCTTTCCGCGCATCATCAAAAAGTGAATCGTTTACATGCAGCATTCCCCGATCATAGTAAAGTGAATCAAGTTTTGTGAGACCCAGGTTGAAAGCGTTTCTCAGCGTATCCATTGTGCTTTCCTGCGCCTCG
>JAWLDT010000022.1:0-2368 GCA_041686485.1 Bacteroidales bacterium
TCCCATGCCCGAAATCAAACAAATCACCGACGCCCTGCTTCGTTTCCGCGATGAGCGCGACTGGGAGCAGTTTCATAACCCGAAAGACCTTGCCCTGGCACTAAGCGTGGAAGCCGGAGAGCTGCTTGAGCTTTTCCTGTGGAAAAAGGACGACCAGGCCAACCGGGATAAGGTAAAGGAGGAGCTGGCTGATGTGTTTGCCTTTGCATTTCTGATGGCCGACAAATACGGGTTTGATGTGAAGGATATCGTGCTGGAGAAGATCAACGCCAACGGCAAAAAGTATCCGGTTGAAAAGGCTAAGGGTACCGCGAAAAAGTACAACGAATTATGATCGTTTACGCTTCCACCAAAGCGGATTTTATCAATGATGTGACCAATGACCGGATTGAGTGGATTTTTTTCTTACCCCCTGAAGGATTGTCTGTATGGCAGGTTCAGCAAAACTATCCGCAGGTAAGCCTGTTATAATTGTTTCTCACCAAAGAAAATATAATATCTCCTTTTCGTTTTTAATAATCGTATATTAAGTTTTACATTAATAATAAAAAACAGTTTGAAGAGCGTATCGCGAAAAATACCATTTTTGCTGAACTTGTTAAAATACTTCTTATACATTTTAAAACCTGAAATTACCTTGTCGGTTATATCTTCATGAGAATACAATTTCAGATTGGAGCGGTCGAAAGCATCCCGATATTTTGAAAAAGACCAATGATAATAATTCATTTTCTTTTTCCAACCCTTTAATAACATATTCTCTTTTGATGTGGTTAAGATATCGGCTATGACAAATTGTCCCCCGGGTTTTAATATTCTATATATTTCGTCGAGAAACAATTCTTTTTGAGGATAATGAAAAGCGCTTTCTATATTTATAATGATGTCAATGCTATTATTGTTGATCTGCGATAAATTCTGTGCATCTCCTTCAATGAATTGTACATTGTTTTTATTTCTTATTTTCTTTTCTTCATTGGCGATTTTCACGTTATTGGAATTTACGTCTACACCTGTTACACTATTAACTGAATAATTATCCGCAACATATAATGCAACAACTCCATTGCCACAACCAACATCTAATAAATCTTTGTCTGTTAATACAGAAAACTTTTTCAGACAATATCCAATTAAATTATTCTGAGCCTGCCTAAAACTATCCGTGTTATTTATATAGAAAGGGTAATGTAGCATATGATACTCACCACTGATAGATTTTAAGGCTTCGTTCATTGCTTTATAGTAATCTCCAGTTGCAAAAGCTGTTTTTGTTAAGCTAAATATTGACATACCTAGTTATTTGTATATATTTTGCGTTTGTACATTTTAGTTACGGTAAAACCGTAAATAACCGATTTTTTTTTGAATAATGAAATATTTTATGCCTATTTCAATTATCTTCAATAAACCAGGCCAATACCGATCTGCATACGCTGGCAAAATATATAGTGGTTGAACCGTCCATGAAGTTTTGAAAATATGTGCGATGGTCAATATAACGCCTTTAGCATGCAGTACGGATTTAGCATGCAGTACGGCTTTTGCAAAACCAGCTTTTTAATGCCTGTGCCGCTAAGTTTTTTGACTGATTTTAAAGGTTCAGGAAAACGAAATAGGGTGATGTATACCTGGACAGTATGGTCAGGTATATCCAAAAAAGAGAAACACCTCTTTCAGCATTTGCTGCAATAAATAAATCATCGACCGCTTCGCATAGTTAGATACGGTATCCCAGACGGACCGACATACCGCTTACCACCTGCCCGGCGTGTTGTTAAATAACCCGCATTTTTGATGGGTGTATTTAAAGTAATAGAATAGTTCGTGGTTGAACGGCTTCCCGTAATCAATGTTTGGATCGTAGTCCAGATACACTTCCGGAGTACAATCCCGCCGGCGCGATGAATGGAGCCGCTGGTTCCACTGGTCGGTGAGGATCTTGTTCCATCTTTCCAGGAAATGCTGGCTGTAAAATTCCACCGGAAGGCTTTCACGGTGATACCAGGAATTGAACCCCAGATCAAAAATGATCAGCTCATAGGTTATGGTATCGTTATCATTTTCAACTGCTTCATCCAGCTTCAGCGTGTCGGTCTGCGTGTGATGGTCCGCAGCTGAAAATGCAAAGCTGCCGCTAAGTATGAAAAAACTGCCGATGACAAGAAGTTTAATAAACCGTTCCATGTTTACCTCCTTTTGTTTTTGGTGATTAGGCCAGGCCCAATCCATTATAAATATACCCAATAATCATGCCCTTCTTTTCCGCTCATAACTGTATAATGAACTATGCCAGCGATTTGGCACGCAGGATGTAAAAGCTCGAAGCTGGAAGGAAAAAATAACTCGAAGCTGGAAGGAAAAAATA
>JAWLDT010000022.1:2468-32560 GCA_041686485.1 Bacteroidales bacterium
CAATAGAATGACGCGAAGCAAATGACAGCGAAGCGTAATAACTATGAGCTGCTTGCCGTGGCATTAGGCTCCATATCTGAAAGATTTTGTACATTGCAGTAAATTGTAAAACACTACAACTCTATCCCCATTTAAAACAGGGCAACATGAAGCTGTTCAAAGATTTCTGGCTTATCATAAGCCTGATAGTGCTGACTTCTTTTGTTTTACTTATGTCGGATCTTGACCGGCGGCAAAGCCGGACAGGTACAACCGAAAGCACGGTCGGGCTTTCTCAGCCGGATGACCATTCGCAGGTTAACAACACCATACGGGGGCCAATACAGGATCAGGAGGGCGACCCTGCACACATCGCACTCATCAACCTGGTGGAAAATCCCGCACTTGACAGGGCCGTGGAGGGCATTGAACTTGGGTTAATGGAAGGCGGTCTGCGCTCCGGCGACGATTATGTGATGAAAACCTGGTCAGCACAGGGCGAAATTGCCCAGTTGCCACAGATTATTGATGCAGCAGTCCGCGAAAATCCTGACCTGATCATCACCGTAACCACTCCTGCGCTTATTGCAACCGCACAGCGTGTGAAGGGTATCCCCATCGTCTTTACTGTTGCCAGTGATCCGGTGAAACTCGGACTGTATAAAGAAGACCAGCGGCCGGATCACATATGCGGCGTTTACGATGATCCGCCCCTGGACCAGCTGCTTGAGATGGCACGCAACCATACGGAAGGCCTCCGGGTTGTGGGTATCGTTTATGATGCTGCCGAAATGAATTCGCTGATATCTGTTGAAAAACTGCGGGAGGCAGGTGATCAGCAGGGTGTGCAAGTGATCGAAGCAAGTGTTTCGGGAAGCAGTGAGCTGCCGATGGCTACCGAATCGTTGATCCAACGCGGTGCAAAGGCCATCATGGTATCGGCCGACAATACAACAACCACCGGTTTCCCGGCCATCATAGGGGTGGCCAAAAGTGACGGCATACCTGTCTTTACTACGTCGACAGACATGGTAGAACTGGGTGCCGCCGGTGCCATTGGCGATAACTACCTGGAGTGGGGTAAGGAGAGCGGTGGCATGGCTGCCCGGGTCATAAATGGCATGTCACCGGCCCATCTTCCTGTTAAACCCACCTCTCAGCATGAAACTATAGAGCCTGGAAAAATGGCTGAAACGCCTGAGCCTTTAAGGTTGCGTCTCGTGCATTACATGGACACAGAGTTTTCGGCACAATGTGAAGAGGGATTGAGGGATGGTTTGGGAAATGCCGGTCTCGAGCAGGGTATCGATTACGAGCTGAGGGTATATAATGCACAAGGCGACATGTCGACCTTGTCGGGTATCATGAGCACCATACGGAATGACCAGGTGGACCTGCTGATGGTGATATCCACACCTACGCTCCAGGCGGCACTCCGACAGGTAGGCAGCGATACAAAAATCGTGTTTACCGGCGTTGGGGATGCCGTGCAGGCTGGTGCCGGCAAAAGCGAAACGGATCACCTGCCCCATGTAACCGGGGTGACCACACGCTCTGATTTCGATCAGATGGCTGCCGTCATCAGGGAAACACTTCCGGATGCCAGGCGCGTGGGTACGCTGTTTACTCCCGCGGAGATCAATAGTGTGCTGTATAAAAACTGGTTTGCTGAAGCACTGGCCAGTTACGACCTGGAAATGATCGCTGTGCCGGTCACGGAAAGTGTTAATATCCCGCAGGCTACATCTGAAATGATACGCCAGGACATCCATGTGTTGGCTCAGGTGCTGGATAACATGACACGTCCGGGTTTTGGGCTGATAGCAAGAAGAGCTAAGGAAAACAACATACCCGTATATGTGTTTGAGGCCGGCCAGATGCGGCATGGAGGTGTCCTTGCGGTGGCCGGCGACTATTACCAGGCGGCCATTGAAGCTTCAGAGAAAGCTTACCGGGTACTTAAAGGAGAAAATCCTGCCATCATCCCTTTTTCTAACGTACAGTCAGTAAGGCTGATCATTAATCCCGCCATGGCTGATCATTACAGCATCACCATTCCTGATGCCCTCTATGAAAGGGGTGAAACATACACTGAGCAAAACAAATAAACACATCATATCATGCAGCTAAGTCACCAGGAAAGAGGCAAATACCTGCTTGTTCATGCATCCGGCAGACTTGATGCCTCATGGGCAGAGCATTTCTCTGCAACCTTCCGGGAGTTCATCAGGCAGGGGCACCACCATATGGTAATTGATGCATCTGGTATGTCGTACATAAGCTCAGCCGGCATACGCGCGCTGGTGCAGGTCAGCAAATCGGTTACAGCTGTCAGCGGAAGCTTTCAGATTATACAGGCCAACAGCTTTGTTGAAAAAACACTGGATTCCACGGGTTTTGGAAGCTGGCTGAAACCTGGTTTTCCTGGCGACATGCCTGAATCGGATACCAGCCGGGCGAAAATAAATGAAAATGTTTTTGAATCAAGCCTGTTGGATGGCACTGCAGCGTTGACACTCTCGTTGCCTGCAACATGGCGGCCCTGGGAAGCTGTGCACAAAGAGAGCATGGCCAAAATACGTTTCTCGAAACAGGATTTCTCGCTGGGCATTGGTGCCCCGGAGCAGCCAACCGACGACATTACTTCACGTATAGGAGACTTCCTGGCTGTCGGCGGTCATGTGGTCTATCAGCCACCCCATGAAGAAGAAAACCCCGATTATTTGCTGGCAGAAAAGGACTATCTTCCGGAAATGCAATGCATCCAAGCCTTACACTGCTCTGGCGCGATGTCGCACCTGATTCGTTTCTCACCCAAAGGGAACAAAACCTCTGTGGGCATAGGTGAAATTGCCGCACAGGCGCTTCAGGAAACAACATCCCGGATGACAGCTTTTGTGATTGTCGCGGAGATCGAAGGACTCGTTGGTGCTACCATGATCCGGTCGCCCGGCTTCATAAAGGAAAAACGCGCTATCGCTTTTCCTGAGATGAAATCGTGGCTTTCATTTTGCGGGGAAAGGGTGCATTCGAGACAGCAGGCCCTGCTCTTCGGACTGGCAGCCAAACAGCGCAATGGTAAAAGCTCTTCATGGCTCCCGGCTTCTAAAATATACAATGGTCTGCATTTGCACACGCATGCAGCTGTCTATCCCTACCAGCCACTGGGATCGGGAGTAATTCATCTGAAAGACACCATGCACGGTTTGTTTAAGGGGGCGCCACCACTGGCCCTTTATCATTTGGTAGAAGACAGCCGCCCCGGCACCGGCCTGGGCGAGAGTGCCTTTATTCGTGGTGCTTGCTGGTGCGCACCCATCAAAAACGATCAGGAGGATTTGCTATGGGGATAGTACTTAGTGCATTTACCATCGGTTTGATATTGGCTGCGCTCACCATGGGCATGCTGATCAGCTTCCGGATGCTTCGCTTCACGGATATCACCGTGGATGGCTCACTAACCCTCGGTGCTGCCGTGGCTGCAGGGATGATTATCAACGGATGGTCACCCTGGCTGGCCACACTGGTGGCCGCACTATGTGGTACTGTGGCCGGTATGCTTACCGGAATACTCTATACGCGTTTCAAAATCCAGATGATCCTCTCCGGCATCCTGATGATGATCGCCTTGTATTCGATCAATCTGCGCATCATGGGACGCAGTAACATACCCCTGCTGGATACCGGCGCGGTATCTGATACTACAGCGTCACTGATCACCACAATTGTTGGAGAAATATCACAGGTCAACATCCTGGGATGGCCGGTATCCATTGGCGCTTTTTCAGTCTTTTTGACCGCATTGCTTATTTGTGTGATCACCGGTATGGTGCTTCGGTATTTCCTGATGACCCACCTGGGTACTGCCTTGCGCGCAACCGGCAATAACCCGCAGATGGTCAGGGCGCAGGGCATCCCTGATAAACACATGATCGTGATGGGGCTTGCCCTGGCCAATGGCCTGGTTGCCCTTGCCGGCGCCCTGCTGGCACAATACCAAGGGTTTGCAGATGTGCAGATGGGTATCGGTATGATGGTTTGGGGGCTGGCCAGCATCATTATCGGAGAGGCGCTGGTAGGCACACGCACCATTGGCATTACCATTGCCGGGGCTATCCTGGGAACCGTTTTCTTCCGCCTGCTGATCGCCATCGCCCTGCGCTGGGGTCTGAATCCCAATGACCTGAAACTGGTTACGGCTGTGTTTGTATTCATTGCCCTGGTGGCGCCCATCTGGGTGAAATCACTACGTAAAACAATCTGGGGAGGACTAAAAAATGCTTAAGGTCAACAATCTTTACAAAACCTTTTCTCCTGGCACGGTCAACGAAGTGCGCGCCTTGCAGGATATCAGTCTGGCGATCGGGGAGGGGAGCTTCACCGCTGTTATCGGCACCAATGGATCCGGAAAGAGCACATTGCTGAATGCAGTGGCGGGAAGCTTTGAACCCGATCAGGGGAGCATCCACTTATTTGGTCGCGACATCACGCGTTGGTCTGAACATAAGCGCGCTTCCCTTGTAGGACGAGTGTTTCAAAACCCTTTTGCCGGTACGGCAGCCGGCATGTCCATTGCTGAAAACATCGCTCTGGCCATGCGCCGCGGGAAACGGCGCTCGCTGATCCCGGCCATCACCTCAAATGCAAGAGAAGAGATCGCTGAGCGGGTAACAACATTAAGGATGGGGTTGGAGGACAGGCTGGACAACCCCATCGGTACCCTGTCGGGCGGCCAGCGGCAGGCGCTGACCCTCCTGATGGCCACCTGGCTGAGACCTCAATTGCTTTTGCTGGATGAGCATACAGCCGCCCTTGACCCCAGAACAGCTGCCAAAGTAGCAGACCTTACCCGTGAGATTATTACCAGGGAAAAGCTGACTGTCATGATGGTGACCCACTCCATGCAACAGGCCGTAGACCTGCCGGAGCGCATCGTGATGATGCACCGGGGCAGGATCGTAGCAGATCTGAAAGACGAAATGAAAGCCCGGGCCAGGGTTTCCGACCTGATCCAGACCTTCGACAGGGTACAGAAACTCGACCTTTTCGATCATACGGTAGCGGAAGTACTGGATCAGCAGTTTGTGTGAGGATTTCACAGGAAAAAGGCAAACGCATCATCAACTAAGCTTGTTCCCAACCATTCTTCGTCTGTATAATCGTTTAACGCTGTTAAATCGTAAGTATGCCAGGGTATTACAGGTCTGTCTATACAACAGACTATTTCTGTAAGCCGTTACAAAACAATCTTTCCGCCACAACCACGTTTCGCATAATAGATTACTTTTGCTGTCGCAAAATCAACTATTATATACATCCTGTTATGCGTTTTACTTTAATGGTATCCATCAGTGTGTTGGCTTTTGTTAACACCTACGCTCAGTCCAATGAACCCAGGGAATCAGCCGGCATCGAACCCTTAACCCGGCAGCTCATTCAGTTTACCCCCGAATCCGCATCCGACTATATCGTCAATCTGCTGCAGCTCGACAGCCTTTGGAGAGAACCCGGGGATACCATACACCTGTCCTTGTCCAGACTAATAGACCATTACCATGAGCCCTTTGACAGCGTCGGGAAACGCCTGTCGCGCTTCGACTATGAAGCGTTACGCCCGGAGCTGACAGAGCTGGCCCGGCATGATACCATACCCCTGCGATGGCTGAACGATACCACGTTTATCGTGGATACCCTTGCCCTTGAAAAGGACCCGTTCATTACCAAACAGACCATTATTACCAGAAAAACCATCGTTACCAACGAGGTCGATACCATAGGCGTTTCAGGTGCGGATACCATTCCCCGTATTCAATTGGTGCCCGATTCGGTAATGCATGCCCGCGATACGATTACAGAGGTCTTTATCGACTCCCTCTACCTGCAATCCAGGAATATTAACATGTACAAGCTTGTTGGCCGGGACATACAGCCTCCGTTGTTGCCGGCGGAAACCCGGAAAGAGGTTGACTTTTTGCCCGACTCTGCACATATCGTCATCTCAGAAACATACCAGGAATATGTAGCCGACGAAGAATCGCCGTTTTATGTGGTTCCGGGGAAGATGATGCCGGATTCGCTGCGCCATGCGGTGGAAGAACTACTGGATTATACCGATACACGTGACTCCATCCCGGTTTATATTAGTGATGCACATGGTGACCGGCAGCCTTTCTGGCTGACCACCGAACCGGACGACTTAAGAAGGTATTGGGTGCGCAATCATGAGAACGATTCGATCACCATCTGGATGGGAAACCCCTCCAAACATGAAATCCAGCTTGTTTTGGAGGAAGATATCCATGTGGAACGCCTGGGAAAACTGGATGCAGATGAAATCCCCATCACGACGCTGGAGCCGGAGAGATCGCTGGTAAACCTGCGCGAGCTGCAGGAGGTTTCAGGAACGTGGCGCTACCATTTGTCGAGTGCCTTTACCCTTAACCAGAGCTACTTATCCAACTGGGCCAGGGGAGGGGAGAGCTCGCTGTCGACCCTGCTCGACCTGGAGGCATCTGCCGGGTACCGCAATATCGATTCGGAGATCAACTGGACCAACAGGGGCCGTCTGCGGTATGGGACTGTCCTTTCGGAGGAGGTGGGACTGCGAACCAATGCCGACATCCTCGAACTCAACTCGCAGTTAAATAAAAACATCAGCGAGCATCTCGACTTCAGCTCGGTGTTCTATGGAAAGACCCAGGTATCCAGAGGGTACGATTACCCCAACGACTCCATACCAATCTCCAGGTTCTTGAATCCGGGAACCTTCACCGTTGGGGTCGGGGTTGAGTACGAGCCTTTTCCGAATACGAAGCTGAACTTTTCGGCCCTGTCCTACAAAAACACCTTTGTGCTTGACACGACGGCTATCAATCAGCGTACGCACGGTATCGAACGCGACAAGCGCGCCCGTCAGGAGATGGGAGGGCAGTTGGTGATCAAAAACAAGATGTCCCTGCTGGATGACCTCTCCATCGAAAATTCAGTCAGGTTATTTTCCAACTACCTGGAAAAGCCACATAATGTGGATGTTGACTGGGAGATTGACCTGGAGAAGCGGATCAGTTGGTATTTCACGGTCCGTATGAACTTCCATTTTATCTATGATAAAGATATTCTTTTCCCAGTTCTGGACGATCAGGGAGATCCGGTAACATTACCCGACGGGAGCGAGAAGAAAGAAACCCGGCTACAGCTCAAACAATTCCTGGGGGTGACCATGTCATTCAGCCTCTGATTCATCGTCATCTGCTAATGGACTATCAACGCCCTCAACCCTGTCGGTAAGGTCAAGAAGGGTGGATAATTCACGGATAATATCAAGCGTTTCAGGGTCTTGGGTTTTAAATTTCAGGGCTTTATTGAGCCACCTGGTTGCTGATTCCAATGCCGCCGTGGAACGTTGCTTTTCTTCCTGCACCAGTTTGTTGCGGTCGATGGTCCTGATATGTTCCTCAATCTCTACGGCCACATTGAAATAACAGGTGGCGATATTGGCAAAGATGATAGGTTTTTCCGGTTCAAGCTCCAGCGCTTGCTCATACGCCCCAATGGCTTCACCATATTGACCTTTTTTTTGCAATATCAGTCCCTTCGTATAAGGAAGCTGGTAATTGGAAGGATAGGCTGCCGATTTGCGGTTAAGAATATCAAGGGATTCATCCACGTTGCCCTGCTCAAAATGCAGGTCAACGAGCAGCAGGATCAACTCTTCATTGTCATCATATTTTTGGATGCCGTTTTCCAGAACCCGTTGAGCCTCCAGGGTATCACCCTGATTCAGATATTCTTCAGATAACAGGTGTGATACATTGGTGTCATAGTTGTATGCATCCAGCCGATTGAGATACTGGATGGCTTTTTCGCGGTTATAACCCTCAATGGCGGCCAGTGCCATATTGTATACCAGGTTGGTGTCGATATCCAGGTTCAGTAGTTTGCTTTGCCTGATTTGTTCAATCGTCTCAAAAGCCCTCAGGGCTTCATCATATTTTTCTTCATTGAACCGCTTTTGCCCTATGGAGCGGAAATCGTTTGCCAATAACACATATTTGGGTGTCATCTGGTTGCGTATGCCGCTTCCTGCATTAAGCGACAAGGCCTTTTCATAAGATTCGTAAGCGACAAAAAGTTGTTCTGGCACCATCTCATACAGGTCTTTTTTATTTTGCTTGATCCCGTCGCGATAGGCATTATGATACAGAAGCCCTCTTGCGTGCCAGGTGCGTGGCCACCGGGCAGCTTCTTCATCTTCTATCATATTTTCAATAAACTCATGCCCCTCCTCATACCTGGCATCTTCAATCAGGTGAAAGGCGGTGATCAGCTTGCTTCTTTGCAAAGGTGTTAACGTGGTGCATCCTCCCAATAGGATGACCAGAAATAGAAGTCGTTTCATTATGTTCTAAAACCTTTATTCGTGAATTTTCCATGAAATCTGTCCGTTTCAGGAGTAAAAAACGTGCCCCGGGAGTCATAAATTGTGCACAGGTTTTCCATCGGAGTTCTTTTCGAACCGCTGGATACGAAAAACAAAGAACCCACGAAGGTTGCCGGTAGCCGACATTTGTTTCCAGGTGGTTGGTTTTTGGTTTTCAGGTATATCGATTCTCTGTCTGGCGCGTTTAGCCTGATAGGCCTGTCGACATGTTTACTCCTCCGAATAACGTTGCAGTCGCTGCAGGGTGACCTTGTGGGAGGGATCCGTCAGAAGAGACTCAATTCTCTGATAATGATATTACAATGGATCAGAACTTGTAATAAATGGCCAATTCCCCGGTTAGTCCAAGACTTGAGAAATTGTCCCGGGCAGCATAGCCAACCATAAGATTAGAGCCTATGTTGTCCAGGAATATAAGTTCAAAACCCAAACCCAATCCATTGTGTACACGTATATCAACCTCAGACTCATCCTCCATATAGGGGGAGGACTCTTTTTTCCACTTATCATACAAAAAATGATTCCCCTGATAAAGATAGAAATTGGTATTTCCGGTTTCAAAAATCTTGTATAAAAAAGAAAAACCAAAACTTATAAGTGATTCATATTCATCTACTATTAACGGAGCAAAAGTGGTCTGGAAGCCAAATTGATCAGGAAGGTATCTGTATGACAAGCCGACACCCGTAGTAAAACCAGCGCCAACTCCGAGCGAGTGTGTAAACTCCCGCTTTTCGGTGGCATTTTCACCCTCCTGCGCAGCCGCTGGCAATGTAAAAATGACCAATAATAGAAATACCAGGCCGGTAATCCGGTAATGATATACCTTTCTTCTAGCCCCCGTTTTAAACAAGCCATATCCGGTTTTATTTGCAACCTGTTTCATACATAAGAGATTTGTTTGAAAAGATAGTTTAATATTGTGTAAAGTTAGCTATTTTTGTTTGAAGATGTTTGGCGAAAAAATATAAACCTGGATTATAAAGCACCCACTATCATTCCAAAAGCAGAAGGGTGTGCATAAATAGTTGGTACGACTGGCTTGCTTGCTTCGTATGGAGAGAGAAGCCATCCAAAACGTGTAGCATGGAAAAGCGAAAAAGCGTATTACTGCATCTGGCCATCTTTGTGGTATCCGCCTATTTTTTGTTTGCCGGTCTGGTGTACGCCAAGCCCTTCCTTGCTCCGCTGCTTACCGCTGTTGTGCTGGCCTTGTTATTGCTACCAATCACACAAAAACTTGAAATTTTAGGTGTCCATAAGGTGTTGGCCACTTCAGCTTCTACATTGGTCTTATTGGCTGTAACTGCCGGATTTGTGGTTATCATATTTTATCAATTAAAAGGATTTTCGGAAAACTGGGAGGTGATCCACAATAGGATGACTGCCGAAATGCTATCGTTAAGCGAATACCTGGAAGAAAGAACGCCGTTTGATCAGGAACAGCTAACCGGGTTTGGCCTGGGAATAGGGGAGGGTAGCCCCGAACGTAATAATGGCCGACCGGCGCTGGGTTTTGTGATGAATCTGTTCGGGTATCTTACCAATGGCCTGTTGATTGTAGTTTATGTATTTCTTTTTATCCACTTCAGGGAGAAGTTCAAAGCGTTTATCATGCGGTTTTTTCCTGAAAACAAGCGGGGGGAGATTGCCGCTATTGTATCGAAATCGTCAGCGGTGAGCCGGCGCTACCTGGCCGGGAAGTTGTTGTTGATGGTATTCCTGGCTATATTGTACTTTGTGGGTCTCTTTGCCTCCGGATTGGAGAATGCCCTGTTGATCAGTCTGATCGCAGCCCTGCTGTCTATCATCCCGATCATCGGAAACCTGTTCGGCTATTTTATCGCCATCGCCGTAAGCCTGGTATCTGACGGCGGCATCGGGATACTGGTGGGTATAACCCTGACATTTGCACTAGCCCAGATTATCGATACCTATATCCTGCAGCCGATCGTCCTGGGCGATAAAGTCGATGTGCATCCCGTTTTTATTATTCTGTCTGTGGTGGTTGGTTACCTGGTCTGGGGGATCATCGGTCTGGTACTGGCCATACCCCTTTTTGGCATGATAACAGTCGTATGCCGGTACGTACCTGCATTGAGCCCTTATGGATTTCTGTTCAGCAAGAACGACAAAGACCGGGTTACCCCGTTTTTCACGTTTAACGAATAATCAACTTGTGTACTTCGCTGAAGCTATCTCCCCTGAGGCGGATCAGGTAGGTGCCCCTGGAGATGGATGTCAGCGAAATGCGTTCCTGCCCGGTGATGGTGGTTCGCAGCAATGACTGACCGGCGAGGTTCAGAATATTCACTTCGGCCGCTTTGTTTTCAGGTAATACCACATGGATATAATCGCCGGCCGGAACTGGGTAGACCCTGGTTTGGCGGGCGATTTCGTTCATGCCGGTAACATCTGTTTCGAGACCTGTCAATCCGGAAATCCCTTCAGGAGCAAACAGTCCTTCATCCGGGAACTGGTCGTCATAGCTGGCAATCAGTTCATAAACCTCACCGGTGGCGGCCTCATAATGTTTAAATGACAGTTGCTGACCGGTTACAAATCCATCTGTCTGGTCTGCAATGGAGTCGTGTGCAAATACGGTGAGTGCCCGGTTCCCGTTGGAATCATCTAGCTGGATTATGCCGGCACAGTTCCCGCCCGGCGTGAATACCCCGATAACATCATCCGGTGCAAAGGGATTTAGCACGTTACCGGGGATAGCAATCGTATGTGAGTTTCCGGTTGGTGGCAGAACGTCCCAGGGGACTGAAACTACCTGCCGGGCGTGTTGGTGTTTTGCCTTTGTCGGCTCATCGCAAAAGGGGAAATCAACCGTAAATGAGTCTCCGGCTTTTAGAAAATAGGCGCTTCCTGGAGCAAGTTCATCAAGTGTGCTGATGTCTTCAGCCGGCCAGTAAACAGCATTCCCGGCAACTTCTTTTACCAATACGATATCCTGCTCATGGGGGGAGAGTAAATCGGTCGTACTAACGTGGCATTGGCTTAGCACCGGGATGAGGTTCCAGCCGGCATGGATGTCGAGACTCCTGTCGCTATCAAAGTTACCGGTTATCTCCCACGAGACGGCTTCCTCCATTTTAACCTTGTATCCTTGCTGCCTGTTCCAGCTCCCGATGGTATTCATACTTTGAGCCGGCCAGTAAATATCGCTCATGTTTTGCACAGCGATCAGTTTGTTGTTGATCGGTTGCATCAGGTTGGCAATTTGCGCATCGGCCGGAATGATGTTGGCAGATAGTCCGCTCCAGCCGGCAGGGATCTCCAGGGTCTGTGTTTCATATCCACCTTCGGTGACTATCGTAAAGTCATCGATATACATGCCTTCCTCGTTGATCATATAATCACTGTAAAAATGGAAGCGAATACTTACAAACGGTTCATCCAGGTAGTCTGCCAGGCTGTAAGTCTTTTCTGTCCAGCTGTTTTGTGCACCTGTAAAGGTATCCAGCGTGGTATAGTTGATGCCGTCGATGGAGATTTCGAGGTACATGAAGTCCCAGTTTTCTTCAATATCATATTTGGTCATGAAAGAGAGGGAAGCATCGCTGTAACCCATCAGGTTGAGCGGCTGCAGGGTAGCATAATCGTCACGGTCATCTTCATAGCTGCCATAAGGGCTTTCTGTCAGTGCATGGCTGGCTGAGTAGGATTCTTCGGTGGTGATACCCCATTTGTCATCAAGGTTCCAGTAGGGTGCGCCGTTTTCAAAATCAATGACAAGCGGAAAGCTTACGGGTGGCATGGGCGTAGCTGCAGCTTCGTTGGAAGGGCCGGATTCTTCTCCCGCATCTTCATAAACAGCGGTTACATAATAGCTGTATTGGATTTCATTCTCTACGTCGTAATCGGTATAGCTGTTATCGCTTGAATGATCCAGCAAGGCACCATCTCTGTAAATGTTGTAATGGGCAATGCCGGTCATTTCATTCCATTGCAGCTCAACCTGTTCATCACCGGGTATGGCAATCAGATGTCGGGGTGGTGTCAGCATATTTGCCATGGTAACAACGGAGGCCAGGGCTGCCTGCGTGAAGACAACGGCCTGCTCCTCATGGTTATAGCTGAGTCCGACAACATCGTCTGACGTGTGTATATAGGGGCTATAGTTGTCGGTATCCTCAAACGGAAAGATGCCCATATAGCCGTTGTCGTTAAAGGAAGAGTGGTCGCTGTCACCGCCGATAAAGGAGGCTGTTTCAATGACAAAATCGGGCAGGTAAATGGCAGCCACCTGGGTATAGAAATCTGCCAGCTCCTGGGCAGATTCCGGGTAGATAAGTGAACTCATGATGGTTGTATGGCCCGGCTCGAGGTAACCGATCATATCCATATTAAAATAGCCGAAGATGTCCATTCCCTCGTCAGCGCTGCGACTGGCATAGGCTTCACTCCCGTGAAGTCCGTATTCTTCGCCTGAGAAGGCACAGAAGATGATGCTTCTGTCAAACTCGTATTCACTCAGGATGCGGGCGATCTCCATGACCCCTGACGTGCCGGAGGCATTATCATCGGCACCAGGTGCATCTCCGCCATAGGAGGTGGAATCGTAGTGCCCGCCAACCACGATATACTCATCCGGGTACTCCGTACCGGTTTTGGTGGCAATCACATTGTCGCTTGAGGGTCCGCCAGGCATTGTGAATGACATCACCTCTACGTCGAGTCCCCAGTCAAGGAACTGCGATTCAATCCATTCCTGGGCATCAATGCTCTCTGGCTCAGTAGCATCTCGCGTGCCATAGTCCTCCATGTGCTGAACCCGGTCGGTGATCAGCGTACCGTCAACCTGGTCGAGCAGCGACTGCACAAACGGATCGGGCTCACTTCGTTCAGGTGTTGAAAACGGAAATGCAGCCGGTAGCGATGCCTTACGCTCTTGTATGTATACCAGGCCATCTTGTTTGGCCGGTGGCAACTTACCGTACCGCGAGCTGTCCCGGCGAACTATCATAAAATTCTTCGAGTCATAAAGCAGATCCGCGGTTGAACCCAAAGATTCCAGGTATGCCGCCTTGTCGGTACCGGTATCAGTATATACGATGTAATAATCGAACCCATTGCTCCAGGGGGAACGATCCAGCAACACATGCTCTTGTTTTGGCGTTTGGTTTGTGGTGGCAATGACAAAATCATCCCGGTACAGGTTCACCGTGATGTCCGGGTTTTTTATCATCTGCTCGGTTTCCCTGAAGGCTGAAGTCCGGATCAAAAAGAGGTCAGCAGCCATAAGCTGCATAGAGACCAGGCAGGTAAATAAAAAAAGTATAGAACGTTTCATAAAAACAGGTAAATGGTAATGAAATTTTACAACGTATCATACAGGATACAAAAACAGCTAAGGTAACAATTCTTTGGCAGTATTTTTCTGTTAGTACGCTTCGCTGTCATTTGTTTCGCGTCATTCATTATCCCATTATCACATTTCCCTCTCAGCGCCAGAAATGGGAGAAGTTGCGATTTTTTCTTACTTTTGGTATGTGAAGAAGGCATCTTGTTGTTTCAGGATTGAAGAAACAGAGGCACCACGAAACTGCCCATCCCCAATATCCTGTCTCTTTACAGGTTGGTTGCCTTTCATGAATGATAAGATGAATGATAAGAAATAGATTGACATGGAACTAAAGATCAAAGAGGTTGAATCACGTAGCGAGCTCCGATTGTTTATTCGTTTTCCCGATCACCTATATAAGGGATGTACCTACTATGTTCCTCCGTTGCATAAACAGCAGTTCGAAACACTTTCAGCAGATAAAAACCCGGCATTTGACCACTGTGAAGCCCGCTACTGGCTCGCCTACCAGGGAGATGAACTGGTAGGACGCATCGCAGGTATTATCAACTACCGGTATAATGAAGAGCAACAGGTAAGGCAAATACGTTTTGGATGGCTCGATTTTAGAGATGATGAACGGGTGGCCAAAGCGCTTCTCGCAAAAATAGAAGCATGGGGCCAACAAAAAAACATGACCGCTATCCATGGTCCGCTGGGTTTTACATCCTTTGACCCGTCAGGTGTCCTGGTGGAGGGCTTTGATGAATGGCCATCCTCGTTTGGCCGCTACAACTATGCCTACTATAATGATCATCTGCAAAACAATGGCTATACCAAGGATGTGGATTGGCTGGAGTACAATGTCAAGGTACCTGAACTATTCCCTGAACGTGTTAAAAAACTGGCCGAAGTGGTGAAAAAGCGGTTTGCCTTACGAAATGCTCCTATCCATACGAAAAAAGACATTGAAAACTATGCCGGGTCTATTTTAGAAATGATCAATACGATCTACCAGGATATCTATAGTTTTTCAACACTCACCAACAAGCAGATTCATACGTTGGGTCAGGAATTTGTTTCATTGATACACCCGGATTATGTTTCTGTAATCGTTAACGACACGAACGAGCCGGTTGCTTTCGGGCTGGCGATCCATTCACTGGCAAAAGCCCTGAAAAAAGCCGGCGGGTCGTTGTACCCTTTTGGGTGGCTACATATATACCGGGCACTGAAAAAGAATGATACGGTGGATCTCTTGTTGATCGGGGTCATGCCCGCTTATCAAAATAAAGGTGCCCATGCCCTGGTCTTTGAGAAAATGGGGCATAGCTTTATTAAAAACCATATTAAACAACTGGAAACGACCCGCGAACTGGAACATAACCGGAAGGTACAGCAACTATGGGAAGGGTATGAAAAACGGCAGCATAAGCGTGCCCGTTGCTATATCAAGAATATATAGTTAATTCAGAATCCGGATTATTGCAACATCACCTTTCTTACGTACTTTTGTAAATAACTTCAAGTCCTTCGGGGGCCCGATATACCGTTTCGCATTTAGGTATATAGTAAAATTTTCCTGTTGCTTACACAAATCCCCTACACATGAAACATACTCTTACCGTATCCTTTCTGATCTTAATCTGTATAATTCGTCCGGGCTTCGCACAACTGATAAGCATTGATCCGCCAGATGCGCATACCGATTCGGATGTGACAATCACCTATGACGCCCGCCTCGGAAATGGCGAGCTGGAAGGGTATGAGGATGATGTGTACGCCTACACCGGTGTGATCACAACCGACAGCCATAACGACAGCGACTGGAAACATGTGCAGAACGGTTGGGGTGAGGCAAACCCCAACACCATGATGACTCCCCTTGGCAATGATATGTATGAGATATCCTTCAACATCCGTGATTTTTATGGGATCGGCGAAGATGAGACCGTCCTGAAACTGGCCTTCCTGTTTCATAATGAAGATTATTCCCTGGTAGGACGGACGGCTGACGGAGGTGATATTTTTATTGAGATCAACCTGCAAACTCCCGGTAACTACGTATCCCATCAGCTTGTTGATGAAAAACTCCAAATAAACGCTGAGAACGGTCTTCTGGAAGTTGAATATTATACACCATCTACTGCAAAAGCCGAATTTATTCCCGACGATGCCGACCTGATCGATACCACGTTTACCGTGGTGGCCGAACCTGAAACCATTAACCCGGAACTCTCCGTTACCAATGAAGCGCTCCGTTTTTCTTCTTCCGCTATGGAAGTATGGATTGAAAAAGACCCTTTGCGTTTACACTATATCTTAGCGGGTGATACCATCCTGGCGGATGCAAACGGTTTTGCGGCCAGTCCGGTTGGCGGATCGGTTGATTTTGTTCTTGACGAAACGGTCAGTTTTTATGGAGGTGGCTCCCGCGCCATCCCGGTGGATCGACGTGGACGCAACCTGCGTATCTATAATGAAGCGCATTATGGCTATGGGAACAACACCCCCACACTCAATATCAGTATCCCTTATGTGGTATCCGATTCGGGGTACGGCCTGTTTTTTGACAACCGCTACCCGGCAGACCTCGACCTGGGTGCCAACCAGTCCGACAGGATCCACTACAGCACGGAAGGCGGCAAACTGCGGTATTTTATGATAACCGGCGATCATTTTGACCAGATTATGCATGATTATACCTGGCTTACCGGACGGCAAAAGTTGCCTCCGCTCTGGTCGCTTGGCTATATCCAGTCAAAATACGGGTACGAGACCGAAACGGAAGCCCGCGATATCGTGAACCAAATCCTTGATGCCGATTTTCCGCTGGATGCCCTGATACTCGACCTCTATTGGTTTGGGGAGGAGAGCGACATGGGGGATCTGGACTGGGACTACGGCCAGTGGCCGCAGCCCGGACAGATGATGAGTGACTTTATGGATGAAGGCATCCAGACCATCCTGATTACAGAACCTTATTTTACCCTTGAATCTGATAATTACGACTTTTTGGCCGAAAACGATTATTTTGGAAAGAACCCCGACGGTGAGCCCTATGTGCTCTGGGGTTTCTGGCCGGGTGATGCTTCCCTTTTCGATATCACCCAAAGCGAGTCCCGTGAGTGGATGTGGGATGTTTACCAGGCACGTCGCGAAGAAGGAGTTGGGGGTTGGTGGTCCGATCTCGGCGAACCGGAAACCCATCCCCACGATATGACCCACGAATTCGGAGAGGCCAAGTCCGTACACAATATTTACTCTCTTGTATGGGCCCGGCTTATTGACCAGAATTATGAAACCCATTACCCTGACGAACGGCTGTTTAACCTGATACGTTCCGGTTATGCCGGTATGCAACGCTACTCCACTTTTCCCTGGTCGGGTGACATCCAGCGCAGCTTTGACGGTCTTCGCGCACAAATCCCGCTGATGCTCGGGGCCGGTATGACAGGCCTGGGGTACATGCATTCCGACGTCGGTGGTTTCGTCGGGAACGACGGCGACGGCGAACTGTTTACCCGTTGGGTGCAGTTTGGCGTTTTTGCCCCTGTCTTACGTATGCACGGTATTGGAACCACCGAACCTGTTCACTTCTCTGAGCCTTACAAAAGCATCATGCGCGACTATATCAACCTTCGCTACGAGCTTCTGCCTTATAATTATACCCTGGCCTACGAAAACAGTATGACCGGAATACCGTTGGCACGTCAGCTTAACCACTATGAGATGGACAATCAGTCGCTTTCTGATGTGAACGACAGCTATCTCTGGGGAAAGGACTTTCTGGTGGCTCCCGTCCTGGAAAGGGGTGTAAATGAGCGTGCCGTAGCCTTTCCGGAAGGGAAATGGTTGCATTACCACGATCTTTCCGAATACGAAGGCAACCAGACCTATACCGTACAGGTGGATATGGACAACATTCCGGTCTTCGTGCGGGCAGGCAGCTTTATTCCCACCACCCAGCCGGTGCAGTCAACCGCCAACTACAGTGCTGACAGTCTGATAGTGCAGTATTTCCCTGACCAGGATGTGCCCGAAACATACGGTTACCTGTTTGACGATGATAAAAGCACGCCCGGCACCTTAGCTGCAGAAGCTTTTGAACTGCTGCATTTCGACGGCCTGTATGAAGAAGATGATATGGAAATCCTCCTTTCATCAACCGGTGAAGGGTATGCAGGCGTCCCGGATACACGGAATATGTTGTTTGAGGTGTTTCGTGTTGAATCGAGTCCTGCACAGGTGTCTATCGACAATACAAACATTCCCGAGGTGTTTGATCAGGACGACTTTCTAAATGAAAATCCGGCTTATTATTTTGATGAAGATCAGGAAATTCTATATGTAAACACGTCCTGGGATGGTGCTGACAAAACCATCATTATTACGAAAGGCATTGTTAATCATGTTGTTACACAGGATACACAAGAAGAAGAGCCATACCTGCATACTCCCTGGCCCAATCCATTCACCGATCAGCTGACCGTTCAGGCGGATGTCAAATCCGCCGGAACCTACGACTTTATGCTGCAAAACACCTCCGGCGTTATCATCCGGCGGGAACAGCGTGAATTCGCCACGCCCGGACGTAACACCTTCCGGTGGAACTTTGGTGATGGCCTGGCTCCCGGTATGTATATTCTGGTCATGGAAGGAGAGGATGGCCGCCAGGTGCGCCGGGTGATCAGGAGGTGAAGACACGGTACTAATGTGATAATGTGCTAATGTACTAATATGTTAATGTGATAATGTGTTAATGTGATAATGTGTTAATGTGATAATGTGCTAATGTACTAATATGTTAATGTGATAATGTGTTAATGTGATAATGTGATAATGTGTTAATGTGATAATGTGTTAATATGCTAATGTGGTAATGTGCTAATGTGCTAATGTGCTTTTTTATTTATTATTTGAGAAAATTTGTGAAACAATTTGAGGAATTTCTGGATCGTTTACATCAGTTGAATGACAGCGCAGCGTAATAACAGCGAAGCGTAATGACTAATAAAATAATCTTTTATCTGTATGCAAAATATTTTCACAACATACTGGATGATCAAACGGCCAACAGCCAAAGCCTGTCTTGCATTTTTTCTGCTGGCTGTCGCCATGATATCCTGTAACAGGGGTAACGATCAACAGACAGATAAGAGCCTGCACATCATCCATGCCGGCAGCCTCGCCGTGCCTGTGCAGTCGTTGACTGAAGTGTTTATGGAGGAAAACCCCGGTGTACGTATTTACACAGAAGCCTGGGGGAGCAAGTCAGGCGCCAGACGTATCATTGATACAAAATCCAAAGCGGATGTCTTCATGTCGGCCGATTACATGGTGATCGAAAACATGCTGATTCCGGATCATGCCGATTGGTACCTGCCTTTTGCCACCAATGAACTGGCGGTGGTGTATAATGAGAAATCCCGTTATGCCGATAGCATAAACACAGATAACTGGATGGATATTTTATTAAAAGACGATGTCCGCTATGGTCGAAGCAATCCGGATATGGACCCCTGTGGGGTGCGGAGTGTTTTTGCCATCAAACTCGCCGAACAACTATATGACCGGCAAGGGTTCGCCCAAAACATGCTGGAAAAAGACCGTGCCTATATCCGGCCGAAAGAGACAGACCTGATTGCCTTGCTGGAGAGTAACCATATTGATTATCTTTTTTTGTATAAAAGTGTGGCCGTTCAGCATGGCCTGGAATATTTATCCCTTCCCGACAGTTTGAGCCTGGGCAACCCGGAACTCAACGACTGGTATCGCACGGTCAGTGTCGAAACTCTGGGAACGGCCCCCGGTGAAACCATCATTGAAGTGGGTGAATCGATGGTTTATGGGTTGACCATTCCGCATAAAGCTGAGGAACCAGCACTTGCTGAGCGGTTTATCTCTTTTGTGCTGGATCCGGAAAAAGGCGGACAAATTTTGAAACAAGCTGGCCAGGACCCTGTCTGAAAAAATCAACCACAAAGAAACAAACACAAAGTCGATCACAAAGAATAAATTCGCAAAGGCACTCCAAATGAGCAGTGTAAAAGTACGTTATCTGTCTGAATAAATTATCTGGACATAAGCCTATCTGGTGACTAAAAGCCAAAAGCTGTCAGATTTACCTGGTGGTGTACACAAAAGGAAGCAATAACAAAACAATCTGCTATGCAACAAATTTCCCACATAGCGGTTACCTATGATCCAAAAGCGGATAAAGCTGCGCACAGGGGTATACCGCATAAGGATGAGGGAAAAAAAATATCCCTGGCAAAGATCATAGAAAAGGGAGAATCTTTCTTTGCACCGGGCTTTATGGCTGATGTATATCTAACAGACGGACAATTGTTTACCTTTCTCAAAACAGCAGACGGGCAGTGGGAATATCGTTATGAGGAGGATGGACAGGCACAGGTCAGACAAGCAGAAGGCAGTTTTACGGAGGCGTTGAATATTTTGCTGGTACGGGTGAACCTTTATAGCGGGGCAGATTAATACCTTTCAGAGCCGGGCATACACAATTTGATGCTTCTTTCGTGTGAAATATTCACGATCAGGCGTATTTTGGCCGGCAAAACATATCAGGGGCACATCATCCTGATTGATTATAACAATATTTTTTGACCATATCCATAATGGTCGAGCGATCAACAGGCTTTGCCAGATGTTCGTCACAACCAGCTGCTTTGGCTTTTTTAATATCTGAAGGCAGGTTATAGGCTGTCTGGGCAACAATGGGTACATCCTGACTAAATGTCCGTATTTCCCGGGTAGCTTCATAGCCATCCATTTCAGGCATCTTAATATCCATAAGGATTAGTTTTATATCAGGCTGTTCCCTGGCAATCGAGATAGCCTCCTTCCCGCTATATGCATGATAGAACAAAATATTGTCATCCTCAATCATAATCTTATATAGTTGATGAGCGGTGCGCTCGTCATCGACAATCATGATCTTTTTTTTGTTCGAAGATGTATTGCTGTCCATCTTTAACCAGTATTTTGGTATTATCGTATGGCTTTTTGAATCAAAAAGAATTCATTAATGCTTTCTATATCCAGCACACCCTTAAATTCGTTACCGGAAAAAACCGGTAGCAAGGAATGACGCTTTTTCTGCATATCCTGATAGATATCAAATAAAGGCGTATTGGTTGCAGCCGATTCCGTTTCGGTGCGCATAACCTGTCTGATCTTCCCTTCTTTGCCATGGGTGTTTAATCCATTAATCAGGTCGTTCTTGGTAAGAATGCCTGCATATTCGCCGTCTGACTGAATAACAAACCCATTATCGGAAATGTGGACGAGTTTATCTGCTGCAGTTCCTAAAGTGTCATCGGCATCCAGAGCAGCGTAGTCGGTGTTTAGGATATCTTTCACGGTATAATTTTTCAGCACGTCCTGGTATTTGATCATCTCATATTCACCTTTGGCGCCCATGAGGATCACAAAACCTATGACTATCAGGAACGGGTTGAAAAACAGTCCGGCAATGATGAAAATGATGGCAAATACCTGACCGATATCTTTGGCTATCTCTGTGGCTTTGAGTCTGCTCATCTTGATGGACAGGGCTGAGCGGAAAAGCCGCCCTCCGTCCATGGGAAACGCCGGGATCAGGTTAAACGCCACGATAAAAAGATTGGCTGCCATGAGCATCACCGGAAAGTTGTTTACCGTGATGGTCTCGAATTCCATCTCTTCCATGTTTAACGTATGAAAGGCAGTTAAATAGATCCAGAGTAGAATGGCTATTACAACATTAACCAGGGGACCGGCTGCGGAGACCAGAAATTCTTCCCTGGGGTTTTCAGGCATTTTGGTCATGTGTGCCATACCCCCAATTGGGAGCAGGGTGATGCTCGACACATTACCCCCGAAACGTATGGCAGTGAGGGAGTGGCCTAATTCATGAAGAACTACACACACAAAAATAGACAGCACAAAGAGGATGTGCATCATTATTTGCGGAAATGCCAAACCACGGCTGACACTGATCGCAATGATCCATAGGATTAATAGTAAAAACGTCCAGTGAACGGACACTTTAATGCCAAATGGTTTCCCCAGATTTAAAGAATACCTGCTTTTCATAACATAAAACAGTCAATAATTTATATAATATAAAAATAAAGATACTAAAAATTGACAACATCCTTGAAAGAGATATAAAAAAAAGGGGGCTGGTTACATACCTGCCCCCTTAAAAAAATGGCGTATGGTGTCTACCTGGTAACTTGTGCTTTATAGGTAACCATACCCTTAGAAGTAGCTATCCGTATAAAATACATGCCGGTATTCAATCCGGATACCCGTATTTCATGTTGATGCGCATTAGCCACTTCTGCATTGTACACTTCCTGCCCCAGCATGTCGACCATGCTGACATGGGTTATTTCTTCATTGGGAGATTCAATGCTGAGATGGCTGCTGGCCGGGTTCGGGTAAATTTGAATGTCGGCGTCTTCTGTTAGCTGAACATCGGTTCCGTCTGCTTCCAGGGTAACCTCAATGGTTTTATCCGAATCCGAAATCTCGAAACTGTCTGCATAGTCAACATAATGATCAGCCGTAACTTCATATGAATAGGTATCGGGTACCAGCTCATCAAATTCATAGTGACCGGCTTCGTGGCTTTCTCCCTCAATATGGATGATGGCATCATCCACCTCACCGCCATATTCATCCACGATGGTGAATGTAGCGATGTAGAATGGCGCAAGGGCGATATCTATATCAACATCACCATCGGTTATCTCAAACTCACCCTGGTAATCAGCATGTCCTTCTGCCGTCACTGTGTAGGTATATTCACCGGGCAGGAGCTCATCCATCTCATAGTGTCCCGGCTCCATCGTTTGATCTTCCAGGGTGATAACCGCATCTGCCACGTCATTGCCATGAACGTCATGCACATGGAATTCGGCATTGAATACCCTTGAAAGCACCACTTCAAACAGGTTATCCTCACCTTCAACCACTTCGAATTGCTGATTATGTGTATCCAGATGGTTATCAGCCCAGGCACTGTAATAGAAGGAGCCTTCAGGAAGGTCGAACCCGGCATGTCCTTCTTCGTCGGTTTCTTCAACGATCCCCGATACTTCCACACTGGCACCCTCGAGGGTTTCATCTAACTGGTTTTTTACAAAGAAAGTCACATCATGGCTCTCCAGTTCGTAATACACAATGAGCTTCCAGGAATTGTTGTCTACATAGTTGAAATCCGTGTTGGAACCAGAGCCACCCCATGTACGGAAGGCATGGAGTTCGAATTCAATTTCGCCGCCGCCTTCAACATTATTGGCGATGGTAAGATCTGTACGTTCATATTCATAGGTGCCGCCGGTGTTATCCTCACCCTGATATACTTCAGGTTCTGTTTCGCCACCATCGGACACGCAGCGCAGGAATGAGCGTTGTTCAGACATCCAGGCCATGCCGTGGGCGGTCATGTCATACTCGACAGAAACGCTTGTGATGTTCGCACCTTCTGGGATAGTCACTGACATCTCGCCGGGTTCCACGGCATTGCTTGAAGTGGTCGGGTTGGTATTATAGGTTGTTGGGATATCACCTCCGGAATAGACAGGTGCTTCGCCGATAACAACCTCTTTGACACCTTCGAACGCATATTCGCCGGATACGGCTGTCAGCAGCAGCTCGACCACAGTTTCGGGAGGTGTGCTAAGCAGGGTGCTGACCTCAAAGGTAACTTCCGTTGTGGCATCCGGTGCCAAAGCTGATGCCTCAACAGCATCAACGGTATGCACGGTGAGCCATGAGCTGCTCGCCTCCATGTAGGATTCGATATCCATACTCGCAGCATGTCCTTCATTTCTGATGCTGACGGTTAAATCAGTCAACTCACCCGGATTGATGGGGGTCTCCTTGTCAGGATCACCGGCCCATATATCTTCAAAGACCAGGTGGGGAGCATTTACATGCAAGGTAAAGTTCGACTCCCATGTGTCTTCTCCATCTGTGGCCTCAATCGTGAAAAGGACAGATTCCTGATCGGGAATACTATCCGAAAAGGCTACGGAAAATGCGCCTTCCAGAGTTGCTGTGGACTCTTCGTCAATATCGCCAAACGCGGCTGAATCATTGGTGATGGTCACATATTCATTATCCGTGTGTAAGGTGGCATTTACATCAATAGCCTCTTCGATACCCACATTTTCCATGGTGATATTCAGCAATCCTTCTTCACCAAAGTCGGCTTCCCCGTTATCATTGCCGGCGGCGTCATCAATCACAAAATCATCAAAAATAACATAAGGTCCATCCGGTGGAATGACCTGTAGTTCTTCGTTGATGTATGTCTCTTTATTGAAACCTGTTATAGCCAGGGTTAACTCACCCGGTTCTTCCGGTGGTTCTTCAAAGTTTACGGTTGCCGTGCCATCTTCAATAACAGCGGTACCAAGGATAACTACTTCATCTTCCAGTTCATCGTATTCGGTAATGGCCACGGTGGCTCCGTCAGCATCATCGACGGTAATGTCGAAGTAGTCGGTGCCCAGCAAAATGACCGGGTTATATGTTGCATTGATCGGGGTTGGTGCTTCAGTTCTGACCATAAGAGAAGGGTCTCCGAACAGGATCCATGTTTCATGGGTACTTATCCCTGATCCGCCATATTGTGGTATCATAAACATGCTTCCATTGGTAGAAATACCACCGTAGGTTCTTCGGATTAATGGACCATGCTCGATACTTGCCTCGGTTTTGATACTGGCCATCTCATCCTGTCCGCACATGGGTGGTTGCCATGGCTGGTTGATGGTTGACGACATGTTGGCGATAGTACCGGTGGGTTCTCCATCGTCGTCGGTGGCACGCATCCAGGCTTCGGCAAAGCAAAAATTATTGACAAAATCGCCGTTTACACAGGCTACATTGGCCAGATACGGCAATTTGCCAGCATTTTCCAGGTTGTTTACATCATTGATATTGTAGCCGGCAACACTCCATCCCGTTACAGAACCGTGGTTACAGAAATTGATCGCCGAGACACCGTCATTGAGATCATTGCTGATATCAGCAGCTGTTGGATCAGGCATCCCCGACACGTACTCATAATGACGATGAACTTCGTCATAGGTGAAATTCAAGAGGGTGTCACGAATTAAATCCATATGCTGATCATCGGATTCACCGTTGTGGCCGGAGCCTTCATTGCGGGCTACGCCCATGCCCTTGCTTAACCAGGTATCTGATTCGTCGATGTCCTTTTCGTACTCAACGGTCCGTTGTACCTGCGTCTCCACATGAGCAACGGTCTCTGCCGAAAAACGTCCAATAAAAATATCGTTGTAGGAGTCATTCCCTTCAATAAACGTATAAGCATTGTCGGAATCACCTCCACTGGCATTCCCGGCCGGGATTTGTGGCCCGTCGCCCACAAGAAGCAAGTATGCAAAGTCGTCGTTGTTGTTATAATAATCTTCAACATAATCCTCAATATTGCTAACAGTGCCACCAGTTTCATCCAGTGATACAAGCTCCACGTTCCGCCCCGTGGTTCGCTTCCAGTCCACAAAAGGTTCCATGGCTTCCATAAAATCATCATAGGCGATGATCAGCATGCTGCCTTCTTCACCATCCAGCAGGGGATAGCTCTTTGAAGCCGCATCCATGTTCAGGAAGAAACGGTCATAGATCTGGCCGAACTCAGGCTCAACAACGACCTCATCTTTGTTGCGGATTTTGGTGTTTTTGCCTGCTTCTCCGGTAGCAGAAACCTCCACCACAATATCGGTATACACCCTCAGGGTCTGACTAACGGGATTGTACTGAAAAGGAAAGATGCTTACCGACTGTCCCCGGAAATCCCTCATGATAAAAGGTTCTTCCAGTGTTGCAAGGTCACCGGGCCAGAATTCATCCTTGTTATAAGCCTCGCCATAGGTGTAGGGTACATCCTCAGGCCGAATATCACGGGTAAAGTGTCCTTTGGACGGGGCTACCTTAACACCGGAAAACTCTTCATATTTCGTACTGGTTACATTTACCTCCATCTTAGCCAGGTCCGGAATAATGATGGTAGACACGAGTTTTGCCAGGTCAGGCATGCCTTTTTCCAGGATCTGTACACCTTCGTCAACACTGATGACAGCCTCTCTGCCCTGCGGTGTTTCCACGGCGGTTTCCAGGAATCCGTCCAGCGAAAACCGGATGCTGGTGGTTTCAACATCGCTTTGTACCAGCCTGACATCAGCCGGGGCCGGTTGCGCTTCATGGATCCCGGTCCATCCGGACTGGGCTTGTGAGAATGAAAATAGTCCCACTATCAGGAAAAAACAAAAGTAAATCTTACTCTTCATAATAATATCTGTTTGTGGTATTGAAAAGGGGCAGAAGGGATAGACCTTCTGCCCATAAGTTTATAAATACAAATTATTTTGTTATTTGAATTTTACCGGTAACAATGCCCGCGGATGTAGATACCTGGATAAAATACATGCCGGTATTCAATCCGGATACCCGTATTTCATGTTGATGCGCATTAGCCACTTCTGCATTGTACACTTCCTGCCCCAGCATGTCGACCATGCTGACATGGGTTATTTCTTCATTGGGAGATTCAATGCTGAGATGGCTGCTGGCCGGGTTCGGGTAAATTTGAATGTCGGCGTCTTCTGTTAGCTGAACATCGGTTCCGTCTGCTTCCAGGGTAACCTCAATGGTTTTATCCGAATCCGAAATCTCGAAACTGTCTGCATAGTCAACATAATGATCAGCCGTAACTTCATATGAATAGGTATCGGGTACCAGCTCATCAAATTCATAGTGACCGGCTTCGTGGCTTTCTCCCTCAATATGGATGATGGCATCATCCACCTCACCGCCATATTCATCCACGATGGTGAATGTAGCGATGTAGAATGGCGCAAGGGCGATATCTATATCAACATCACCATCGGTTATCTCAAACTCACCCTGGTAATCAGCATGTCCTTCTGCCGTCACTGTGTAGGTATATTCACCGGGCAGGAGCTCATCCATCTCATAGTGTCCCGGCTCCATCGTTTGATCTTCCAGGGTGATAACCGCATCTGCCACGTCATTGCCATGAACGTCATGCACATGGAATTCGGCATTGAATACCCTTGAAAGCACCACTTCAAACAGGTTATCCTCACCTTCAACCACTTCGAATTGCTGATTATGTGTATCCAGATGGTTATCAGCCCAGGCACTGTAATAGAAGGAGCCTTCAGGAAGGTCGAACCCGGCATGTCCTTCTTCGTCGGTTTCTTCAACGATCCCCGATACTTCCACACTGGCACCCTCGAGGGTTTCATCTAACTGGTTTTTTACAAAGAAAGTCACATCATGGCTCTCCAGTTCGTAATACACAATGAGCTTCCAGGAATTGTTGTCTACATAGTTGAAATCCGTGTTGGAACCAGAGCCACCCCATGTACGGAAGGCATGGAGTTCGAATTCAATTTCGCCGCCGCCTTCAACATTATTGGCGATGGTAAGATCTGTACGTTCATATTCATAGGTGCCGCCGGTGTTATCCTCACCCTGATATACTTCAGGTTCTGTTTCGCCACCATCGGACACGCAGCGCAGGAATGAGCGTTGTTCAGACATCCAGGCCATGCCGTGGGCGGTCATGTCATACTCGACAGAAACGCTTGTGATGTTCGCACCTTCTGGGATAGTCACTGACATCTCGCCGGGTTCCACGGCATTGCTTGAAGTGGTCGGGTTGGTATTATAGGTTGTTGGGATATCACCTCCGGAATAGACAGGTGCTTCGCCGATAACAACCTCTTTGACACCTTCGAACGCATATTCGCCGGATACGGCTGTCAGCAGCAGCTCGACCACAGTTTCGGGAGGTGTGCTAAGCAGGGTGCTGACCTCAAAGGTAACTTCCGTTGTGGCATCCGGTGCCAAAGCTGATGCCTCAACAGCATCAACGGTATGCACGGTGAGCCATGAGCTGCTCGCCTCCATGTAGGATTCGATATCCATACTCGCAGCATGTCCTTCATTTCTGATGCTGACGGTTAAATCAGTCAACTCACCCGGATTGATGGGGGTCTCCTTGTCAGGATCACCGGCCCATATATCTTCAAAGACCAGGTGGGGAGCATTTACATGCAAGGTAAAGTTCGACTCCCATGTGTCTTCTCCATCTGTGGCCTCAATCGTGAAAAGGACAGATTCCTGATCGGGAATACTATCCGAAAAGGCAACCGAAAAAGCACCTTCCAGAGTTGCTGAGGACTCTTCATCAATATCGTCAAACGTGGCTGAATCATTGGTGATGGTCACATATTCATTATCAGTAAGCAGGGTGGCATTTACATCTGAAGCTTGTTCGTTACCTACGTTTTCCAGGGTGATATCCAGCAATATTTCTTCACCAAAGTCGGCTTCCCCGTTATCATTGCCGGCGGCGTCATCAATCACAAAATCGGTAAAGGTTACATACGGGCCTTCCAGTGCAGCAGCCGGTATTTCCGCTACATAAGGGATGTATTGCGGCCTGGTTACGACGATGGTAGCATCACCGCCATCGGTGATCGGTTCAATCGGTACATCCACACTGCCTGACTCATCCACATAGGCGGCGCCATGCAATACACCATCTTTTGAGATGGCTACATAAGAGCCCGGGACGGCTTCAACGTTATATGTGTCGACACCAATAGGTACGGTTGGCAGGTGAGTAACGTTATTATCTTCACCTTGTGTGAGATACATTGAAGTGGAAGGGTCACCAAAAGTATGGTAGGCTTCCCAGTAGTACTGAACACCCGAGTGAGTGGGGAAGTTTTCCATGTGTGCCTCTGTTACGGCCAGGTTGCCGACAAACTTGATGGAGGCAACCGATTTATAATCCGATACGAAGGGAGCGTCATAAGCGCCGATAGAAGTTTCGTCGGTGGTTGGAACATATCCGTTGTTGTTGCCTGATATGGGAAATGCACCTACAGCCCAGTAAAAGTCTTCGAACCAGTAAGTATTTGGCGCTGACCCGACATAGGCTACTCCACCTTTTTCTTCAGCCCTTACCCAGGCCTCACCAATGCTTTCCGAGTGGCTGAACTGCGAGCTCAGGCAGCAATTACCGATAGCTACCGGGTACTGGTTTGTGTTGGTCATATTGTGTACGTCATTAACTGACAAATTGGGGTCACCCCAGCTGGTGGGGCTGCAGTGAGCCGTGTAGTTGATCATGCTGACGGCAATCCTTTCTTCGTCGTAGACACCGGAGTAGCTGTCGAGGTAGTCGTTTACGTTAGCAAATCCGTTGGATGCGTTGAAGTAGTTATCTGTTCCATAAATTACAGTCGGCTGAGCTACATTTGAATTCCAGTTCCAGTCCGCTCCGGCAATGAGTGTTACATCATCAAGGTAAGAAGGGTCATCGAACTCATACTGCTGGTAGTAAAGGATCTTGTCGAGCTGGTTTTGCAGCTCCTGTACGTTTCTGGCCGACAGACGACCATAATACATGTCGGGGAAGTAATCGCCATCGACCGAGGCATAGTACAGGTCGGTGACCTTTCCGGATGCACTACCTATGGTAGAGGCAGGCAGCTTATCGCTGTCTCCTACGAGCGTTATAAAGGTGGGAGCAGGATCTTCGGGCGTTCCCTGGTCGTATTGATCTTGTATAAAATCCTGAATATCGGAAACCGAACCTCCAATGTCATCCGTATACGCTTCGATTACTTCAATACCCTGTTTGGTTTTCCATTCAATAAATGGTTGCAGAGTTGTTTCGAAGTCTGGATGTGAAACCAGTACCATTTTGGTTGGGTATTTTGTCAGGTCAGGATAATCTTCATATTCGCTGCGCAAGCCAAAGGGATTTATAACCTGGTCATACAGACCTTCGAAGAAGGGCGAATAGGTGGAAGCCTTTATACGGTTTGACTTCGACATGTCTGCCCCTTCATAACGGATCTCAATTTCAATGTTGTTATACACCCTGATTTTTCCCTCAGCGGGGTTATAATGTACAGGCGATACGACCAGGCGGCCCAGACGGATGCTCCGCATAACACCAAGTTCTTCGACAACCGCCAGCTCAGGACTGATAAAATCACTTCTGCTATAGGTGTCAGCCTTGTATTCAAAAGGAATATCCAGAACATCCTGGTCTTTCCTTACGGCAGGCTGGACCGGCATAACCTGATTTTGTACTCCGAGATCGGAAAGTCGATACTCTTCAATTGTGTAATCAAGCACCTTAACGTCGACTTCGGCGCCAAAGGGAATCTCAATAAGTTTTTTGCTGGCGGGAAGTTTGGGTGTGCCCAATGCACCCGTATGATAGGCACCAGGCACGAAAAGTTCGGTGAAATTGCCTTCACGGGTTTCCACATCCAGGTAGTTCATGCC
>JAWLDT010000023.1:0-1510 GCA_041686485.1 Bacteroidales bacterium
CGGTGATCATCCATGGCAACGATCACGGCTTCGCCGGTGTACTGGTAGATCGTGCCGTCGTCGGGCTTATCGCGAAGTTCGGCCAGGGTAGATACCTCTGTTTCAGAAACCTCCTCAAAATGGGCAATCAAGGTAGTTTCGCCCGCAGGCATGGTATAGTTGAATGAGGGCTCATTACTGACAACATTGTCGTCTGTGTCCTTCCAGTGAAGAAACTGGTAGCCTTCTGCAGGAGTTGCAGAAACTGCTACAGATTCACCTTCGACGTATTCACCTTCACCTGTTGTTGTGCCGCTTCCTTCCGGTTGCACTTCCAGATGAAGTGTATAAGTGTCGGGTGTATCTCCATACGTTTTTTGAACAATAAAACCATTGCCCGCCGCAAATGACATGACACTCAAATTGCCATCCTCATCAATATGTAAATCGACCGAAACGCTGGCATTAAGGTTGGGATTACTACCTATTTCAACAGAATGAAGGACATTATCCTCAAATCCCGAAGCTACCAGGTTATCCATCGCCTCATCCACGGTGTCGCCATCATTCATGTCAAGAATATATAAGACGTTTTCGGCCGGGTCTTCACCGATATGCGCATAAGCCAGGAAGCGATAACCCTCATATTGGAATATGTGGGCATACATAGGCCATCCAGGGAAAAAGTCAACCGGAATGTGATTTACATAAAAGGTGTCACTGTCAATCAGCACAGGCCCAAAAGCCGGTCCGCTTATCAAAATCATATCAGAACCTGTTACTTCGGTCGCTCTGGAAAAATTGGTTAATTCATCATTGACTTGCCATTCTAACACGTCGGGCTCAGGATCAACCAAATCGCCATTCACCATTTCCCAAATATAAAATTCCGCTGCACCGTGAGCACTTACAACAATAGCAGCAAACTCATCCGGATCACCAATCACACTAATCGCGTCACCAAGCCTTACAGGCGTATCGTATTCGATTAATGTGGTTGGCTCTGCATCTATACCATCCCAGTGATATAGCTTGAACTCATTGTTGGCAAACACCATATTTGAAACAAATATGTTATCCCCTACCGCTGTCATATCTGCCAAAACAAATGTTCCACCTTCAACACCGGTAAGGTCAAGCGTCCCAACTTCCGCATCCGGGTTATTAACATCCCAGTAGTACACAAAATCGCCGCCACCCTGACGCGAAGCAACAAACGCATAATCGCCATTGAAACCGGCGCCCCTTGTTGCTCCGGCATCATCAATAAAGTCAGGCATATTACCACTCGCGGCGGTCTTGTCCATAATGGTAATAATATCACCAAAATCCATATCCTTTAAGGGATTGGCGACAACATCGGTGGTAATCATACTGGCAAAGAATGCCATCAATACATAAATCGTAATTTTTTTCATAGTTCAGGTATTTGGTTTATAATTTATCAGATTCAGTTTATAATTTATCAGATTCAGTTTATACAACAATTCTAAAAAAAAATTTGCATCTTTCAAAGGGATTTCTTAAAAAT
>JAWLDT010000023.1:1610-4369 GCA_041686485.1 Bacteroidales bacterium
GTTTATAATTTATCAGATTCAGTTTATAATTTATCAGATTCAGTTTATACAACAATTCTAAAAAAAAATTTGCATCTTTCAAAGGGATTTCTTAAAAATTTTTAAAATCTGTTTTCCTTCCGGTACACATACGTCATATAGTCACATTCCCATAATAAGCAATGGTTTATATATATCGTTGTTTTAATTTACAAAAAAATATCCAGACAGGCAAAGACAGCTTACACAATTAAAAATAATAAATGTCAGTACCATGCAGATCATCAAAATGGACCAAATAAGCGCTTGTATCGGATATCTTCGCACCGCTTATCATTGTATCGCTTATCAGCCCATGTAAACTTCAATCATCAGGTCTTTGTCAGAAAATTGTTCGACATCAATCCAGGTCTGGGAAGTTGCTTCGCCATTGATCGTGATTTTTTCAACCCCGCTATTGTTGCCTTTATCATTATTGATGTTGATATGCAGGGTTTTCCCCATATACTTGCGCTTCACTGATGCAGAATTCCAATCTTCTGGGATGTTCGGGTCTATCCTGATTCCCTTTAAAGATGTACGAAGGCCCATAATATAATCCAGCCCGATCCGGAACATCCATACCGAAGAGCCTGTGAGCCAGGAGTGTGATGCCTGGCCTTCCATGTCGTGTACCCGGGATGTAACATATTCAGAATAAACATAGGGTTCCGTTTCATATTGGTCTAAGCCGATGGTGGCAGAGGAGTTAACAGGCAGCATTTTCCGGTAAATCCGGTAGGCGTCTTCCACATGATTATTCATGATCGCAGACAGCACAAACCAGGCCGAGGCATGGTTAAACACAGCCCCATTCTCTTTTTTGCCGGGCACACACCTTGAAATTAACCCGATGTCATCTTCAACCTCAGTAAATGCGGGCCAGCATATCTGCATACCGCTTTTATCCTCCATATGCTTAAGACAATTTGCCAATGCGCTGTCGGCCCGTTCTTTGGGTGCCGCTTTGGAAATAACTGACCAGGATTGTGCATTCAGGAATATCTTTCCTTGCTGGCAGGTAGCGGAGCCAACTACTTTTCCATTGTCGCGAAACGCCCTCACATACCAGCTGCCGTCCCAGGCAACCTCATTTACAACCGACACGATTTGTTCGTAGGCATTTTTCCACCTTGATTTTACGGTGGTATCTCCTTTATGGTCTATCAATTCAAAGGTCTTATCGAGGACATAGCACAGGAAAAAAGCACCCCAGATGGTTTCGCCCTTTCCATGGGGGCCGATATGATCAAGTGTGTCGTTCCAGTCTCCCTTACGGATCTTTGGCAGGCCACGTTCCGTACAATCATGGATGGCAAAATCCAGTGCACGCACCAGATGCTCGTAAACAGTGCCCCGGCCACCATCATAAAAGCCAACCACTTCTTCCAGGATGCTGAAATCGTGGGTCTCATTAAGGTATTCGACCAGCCCGAAAGGTATCCAAAGTGGCGTATCAGAATGGTGCGTACGCTCACCATGCCCGGTAAGCTCATAAAAATTATGCAGGGTAGAACCATCCGCAAACTGATACTGCAACGCATTGAGCATTCTTTTCTTTACACCAGCCGGTTCCACAATCACCCTTCCCAGTATATCCTGAAACTGATCACGCATACCGGTGCCAAAAAGCAAACCACCGTGATAATAACCGGCATTGCGCGCCATATCAAACGTGACCGCGCTCTGATACTGGTTCCAAACGTTAAGCATCAGGTTAAAACTCTCATCCGGCGTGTCAACCCGCACATGGTCAAAATAATCGTCCCAATAGGTTTTCAGCTCGTCTAATTTTTGCGATACGAAAGCCTGTTTTTTGTAATCCCGGATTCTGAGCTTCTCATAAGGCTTCTCTTCTTCTTTTGAAGCAGCACCCATGAACACAGAAAAATCAAGCGTTTCATTTTCATGAAGCATTGCTTCCGACTGAAGAGCTACCACAGGGTCGCCTGCATTGATTTCCGTGTTCCCCGTTTTACCTTCTTCAATGGCTACCGGGTTGGCTTCTGAACGCCATTTCCCGATAAATTTATCAAGGCTGCTATCAAATCCTTTTACCGGAAGGCTCATGGAGAAATACACCTTGTATGCCCAGTCGATGTTGGGCTGCTCCACACTGGCTCCTTTTTTGTTGAGCACCCAGTAACGCCTGGTAGCCTCCAGGCAATCTTCATCATGGTTAAACCGGATGTCGGTGAAGTGTTTGTCATTGGGCTGATTGATTATATCATTCAGTGCATTGCCCATGACCAGCTCCTGGAATGCATACACCTGTAGCTTACGTTTTTTACCACTTTTGTTGGTTAATGTTACTTTCCATATTTCACATGACTCTGTTCTGGGAACAAAATAAGTAAGTTCTGCCCTTATACCCTTGTATTCGGTAGTAATCCTGGTATACCCCTGTCCGATACCTGTCTCATAATGGTCATAACCCCGGTCAATAGTAGGTGCCCAGCTTAATGACCAATAATCGCCTGTATCCATATCTCTCAGGAATACATAGCGGCCGGGCCTGTCCCATGGAAGACAGTTGTATCGCATCCGCGAAATCCGATTATCACGGGGTGTTTCCAGAAAAGAGAAGCCACCACCCGTGTGCGACAAGAGGCCGGCATATTTTTCGTTCCAAATGTAATTGAACCATGGCCGCGGTGTATCAGGCCTGGTTATTACAAACTCCCGGTGATCCTCAGTAAAATAGCCATACTCATTTTTAATCATTGGACAAAGTTTTATAT
>JAWLDT010000023.1:4469-17925 GCA_041686485.1 Bacteroidales bacterium
CTCTATAATGTTTTTACTCATTATAATCTGATGAGGTAACTTGCAATCCTACCTGGTTTTAGGTTGATATCAAAACTATGGTGGTTATTTACCTCTATGGTTTCTTCTGTGGTTTCTTCGAGGCTGACGGATTCCACGCTGCTGATCTTTGGCAGGAACGCCACGTTACCCTTCTGCGTTTCATTTGTCGGGTTGTATAGTCTCAGCACAAAAGCATCGCCCTGCACATGTTCCGGTTTTTTCAGCGCACTGAAAACCAATGTTTCGGGAGTGACCTTCATCATTTGAGCCTGTGTACCGAGCTTTCCGCCCAACTTACCGCTTTGAACGAGTCTCAGCGGGTAATTATACAGAAACGCTTCTTTATACACTTCCCCGCGATGCCAGTCTCCGGCATGCGGATATAGTGCCAGCCGGTAGCCGGAACTGCCCAGCATCTGTGCGCCTTTTTCATACGAATAATCCTGGGGTGCCGCGGGGTTGATCTTGTATTCAAATGTCCGGAATAAGGTAACGGCCAGTGTTGTATCCCTGTCATCCAGCACTTCATATTCTTTTAAGCCATCGACAAGGGCAGCAATGCCTTTCTGACCATCGCTTACATCAACAAAATGATGCATAGGGAAGTCGTACATCGGCTGTTCAACCCAATCAGAAGTATCGGGCCGTTCGAGGCTTCGGGCCGGAACATCAAACTGCCCTTCACCATGCGAATACCCTGCCTGAAGCCTGGTAGGTATCAACAGCCGAAGACGGTGGCTTTCAGCTGTATTGTGTACTTTAATATCGAGCGTCAAATGTCTGTGCGACCGGCCCAGTCCAACACGCATGATTACAGTGTTTTCTGTCAGGTCATCTTTACCTGACTGCCTTGTATCGAGATTTTTGGGAAGCATCATCCGGTGCTCAATGGTGATCTCATTATACACCGCTCCGGTGAAACTCTTGCTTATGCCTGCCGGTGTTCCTTTTGTGCTGACCACGGGGCCAACTTTTTCCAAAACCCAGGCATGACCGGCTTCACCGTGATCTTCAAAACAGGCAACTCCCTCATAAAAGACATTTTGTATTTTATCGCTGACATTCAGAGACCCATCTTGTTGCACCTCTATTTTGAGAAAGTCATTCTCCAGGACAAACCCATTGTCATGCCGGGCAGGCTCTTCAGGCAGGACTTTTTCATCAGCCCCGGATGGAACGACCTGAAAGGCTTTAAGCCCGAAAGCGGGGATGTCTTCAAGGTGCAAATAGACATGATAGCGCATCATATCCAAATACATCGGTCTGTTGATCATCTGCTCCAGGATGGGTTGATGCGGTTGCACCGAGATAATATCTTTGGCCATCCTGTTACCTTGTGCATCAACCATATCAAAATTGCCTTTATCCATGCTTTTGGGAATATCAACAAAAGCTTCGACAACACCGCCAGATTGATGGTTTACCGGATTTACGGCGGTAATATAAATCTGGTTTTCAACATTTTGTGCAAACTGTTCCGTGTTCAGGTTATTGAGCAAGGTTTTCAGCGATCGTTCAAAGATCCCTTTTGCTATTTCCGTGGCATGCGTATAGCGTACCATCATATCTTCGTGAATGCGATCGAGGGAACAGCCGCCGATGGAGTCGTGTGCAGAATTCTGAACGATCAGGTCCCATGCTGTCTCAGGGTATTGGTCATTAATATCGCGGCTAAACATCGCCGAGAAGATATTGAAAGGCTCGGCATAGTACTGTATCCATCTTTCTGCATCAAAATTGGCCTGTTTAAGATACATCCGTGCAGAAGTAGTATAGCCAAAGAGATTACCGCAACGCCAGTTGTTTTGCGAGCTGCGTCTTTCGCCGCGAACGAGTTTTAGCTTCTCCGGGTCAGCACTTTCCTTCACCAGGCGGGCATAATCTTCCAGGGTAGAATGGCGGACATCAAGATTCGGCATCTTCTTTTTGATATCGCGGATGATATCAACGGTCTGACGATTTGGTCCGGACGAATCGTGTCCTTCCATCCAAATGATGTGTGGTGTTGTGAAGTCGTCAGCCTGGTCATGAATGATTTTTTCGACCTGTGGTTGGATCGTTTCAGGATAATACGATGTATGTGGTGAGATGATCAGGTAATCTTCATCCTGTTGCATTGCATCGGCAAAATGGAAGAATGTCGCACCATTGTCCCAATGATGCTCATGCTCACCAACATCCTGATTATGGACTGCCTGCCGGTATATGTAAAAATAAAAGTTATACCGCGGCATGGTGCTGAAGCGGGAAGACAGCATTCTGGTTCCATCAGCCCCTTCCCACATAAATTCAGCTTTATGACTGTCGAGTGCATTAATGCCCCTGTAAAACATGATCAGGTCGATTTGAAACTGCCTGTAAATTTGCGGTAACTGGGATATCTGTCCCCAGCTAAACGGAGAATAGCCAATTTTGGAAACACCACCATATTGCTTGCTTGTTTTATGCCCCAGCAGTAAATTGCGGATAAGGTTCTCGCCTCCTACCTGGAACTCTTCCGGCAGGATGTACCACGGGCCATGCAATAAACGGTTTTCTTCGGTCAGCTTGATGATTCGCTCTTTGTTCTGGGGTTTGATCTCCAGATAATCCTTCAGCACAATGCTTTGGCTGTCCAAATGAAATGCCCGGTAATCAGGCGCTGATTCAAGGATGTCGAGAACGGCATCCATCATGTCAACCAGCTTCTGACGATTGCGTTGGTAGGAAAAACGCCACTCCCTGTCCCAGTGGGTGTTGGATATGATATGGTAGGTGTTTTTTGAGCTCATAAATCTCGTTTCAATAATTCTGTATAAAAGCTTTGATGGGGTTCATATGTGTAATTTCTTATTTGCCGGACGTCGCATTCCTGGCAAACAAGCCGTATTCCACAATGGCTTGCGGAATACCACCGTGTAATACGTGTGTGGCCGCTTCCAGGTTATGCAATGCAGTTTGCGCAAAGGGTACAGCAACACAACAACCGATGCCTGCAGCCCGGATGGCCACCGTACCACTCTGGCTGTCTTCAAAGCCAATCACCTTGTCAAAATCAGCCGGCATAACCCCGATCCGATGCAGGGCAATGCTGTATAAGTCCCGATGAGGCTTCAGCCTTATCTCACTCGAGTCAGTTGCCGTAACAAAGGCATCATACACCCGTTGATAGTCTTCATAAGCGTGCATTATGGCATCTTTCCGATGGCTGCTTAGACCGCTTTGGGCAATGGTATCCGTCATTTCCTTTAACACTTCCCGGATCACGATGTCAGCTTCGAAGGCGATAGAAGAAGTGACAAGCCCAACTTTTACAGGAGATTCCTCAAAGGCCTTTCCCAGGTCAGCCAGTTTTTTCCTGATAACCGGCTTTTGTTCATCATCCAATGTCGTTCCCGTTTTTTCCGCATATTCTCTGAAAAGCCCTTCAGCAAATTGAGCTGCCTCAGCACCTAACCAGCCCTTTATCAGTGGTATCAAGAGGGATATACCGGGCATAGGTGCAATGAGTTTACCTGTAAGACCAGTAAACACGGTCACTTCCTCCTTTACTTCATTGGCCTTTCCGGCCTTTAATTGGGCCAGAATACGATGGTAAGTGGCATAATAGATGTCAATACCCATGCCGGTAAGCATGGCAAAATCAATGTCACGGATCTGTCCGGCATACTTTGAAATGATATTCTCTATCCCGGTGCCGGAACACATATCATCAATCATGGGTGCCACGCCCAGCTTTTTAATATTCTGCATGACCTCAGCCTTCCTGGTATCGTCATTGCCATACCAAAAGGTCTCGCAGGCAGCTGTTATGAATGACCGGGTAGCTTCTGCCTCAACGATCAGATCAGCATACTTCTCCAGAAGATATTCAACATGTTTGGTGGTGCTGTTTCCAATGATGTGTTGCAGGTCTTGATCATGATCAATGCCTTTCCAGTCCTCCCGGGTCATTCTGCCACTCATCCGGCGCATCATCATCTCCAGCGAGTGGACACACAATACCTCTGTGGTAGTGGTGGTGCCATCCATATCCATCAGTGCCGCCTTCAACACGCTGACCTCCGGATTCGGAGCTGCAAGCGGGTAGTATTCCACCGGAGGGTATACATATGACGGGTTATGTACTTCTGCATAAGTACCGCCGTGTTTTCGGATGTTGCTGATCACCTGCCCAAAACTGCTTATCATTATGCTAAACTCCTTTCTGCTCTACTGTGTTTCTACATTCATTAAATGCTTCAATTTCCTTCACTTCCGGGAAGTTCATCGCAACACGACCAACTATCCCGTAATCATCTTCAAAATGCCTGCTCATGTTCAGAAAACATTCTCTGTCCTGCTTTCAGTAAACGTTTGACCTCATCCGGATTTTCACCTTCTGCATAAAACCTGATGATGGGCTCTGTTTCAGACACCCTGATCAACAGCCACCTGGGATTACCCTGCAGATGGAATTTCAGGCCATTGACGCGTCCCCTGCTGTTTGTGAAAGGGGATATGGATGATACAGGAAAGACATCAACATAAAGGGGTGTTGTGTCTGCCAAATGAGGCAACACCTGATAGCGACCGGGATTGTTGTTATGTATATCCGTCCTTTCATAATAAATAGAGCCATATTGCCGGCGTTTATGGCGAATAAAATCCTCCAGCTTGTCATAACCGGCTTTGGCCATCATTTCAAGAAAGATAAGTGCCGAAAATATACCATCCCGGTCGGGGATATGGTCTTTAAAACCAAATCCTCCTGATTCCTCTGCCCCAAAAGCAGCATCTTTCTCCATCATGGTTTCGGCAACGTATTTAAAACCCACGGGCACATCAATCACTTCAACATCATGGTCTTTACTGATGAGACGGAGTTTATCGCTTACTGATGCGGTTTTCACCAGCGGACCTGTCACTTTTCTTTCATTGAGGTAATAATGGGATAGATACCATATGCATTCCTGGATGTTCATCCATTTGCCTTTGTCCGTCATCACACCGAGGCGATCCGCATCGCCATCGGTTGCCACCCCCAATGAATAATCACCCTGTTGGAGGAACAAAGACAACGGTTCAAGATTGGCTTCAATGGGTTCGGCCAGGCGACCGGAAAAATCTGGCTGAGCATCACTGTATATTGTCCCGGCAACTATTTCGTGGTTAACCAGCATGTCTTCCAGGATTCTGTTTCCAGCCCCGCCCATCGAATCAATGGCAACTTTCAGTCCGGCATCACGAATGGCTGCAAAATCTATCAGGCTTTCAATGTGCCTGATATAGGGCAGCATCATATCGATCCTTTCTATGGTTTTTATTGATTTGGGCGGAGCCTGCCCATCAAGGAGCCCTTCGACCGTGGCCGTTTCCTCTGTAGGAAAAGGGCTGCCGGCTGCTGTCTTAAACTTCAGACCGTTGTATTCCGGTGGATTATGGGAGGCTGTAATCATTACCCCGGCATCACAATTTGCTGAACGACACGTATAGGAAATAACCGGTGTAGGTATGATACGATCAGAAAGCAACGCATTGATACCATTGCCACAGAGTGCTTCAGCAAATATATTGGCAAATAGCCCAGATTTTGCACGTCCGTCGAAACCGATAGCTACCCTGTTTCTATAACCTTTTTGGATGATGTAATGCGAAAATGCCTGTGCCACACGCTCAATATTTGCACTATTGAGTTCATCGCCCAGCAACCCGCGCCAACCGTCCGTACCAAATGTAATGTTTGTTTTCTCCAACGCGACACCTTGATTTGGATCAGCCAAAAGCCGCTGATCACTCTTTTCTTATTATTCAATATTATGCAAAAGTATGCCTTTAATTCTGGCATAGGGTACTTCATCAAGACTTGTTTTTGATGATGCGGCGAGAGCTGCAATGGCGCCGCATGCCTCTCCGGTTGCTGATGCAGTTGGTTGTATCCGGAGAGCGGCGTGTCCTTCGCGCGTAGCGCCAATGCAACGACCTGCGACCTGCAGGTTATCAGCACCTTGCACCCGGAGTGACCGGCGTGGGATATCGTACCAGGCACCTTCCTGTAATTCATCCATACGGCTTTTTTCTCCTTTCTGACCATGGATATCAACGCCGTAACAACCCCTGGCAATGACGTCCGGAAATTTTGCACCATTGAGGATATCTTCACCTGTCATCATATAGGGAGAGACAGCCCTGCGGGTCTCACGCACACCGACCTGTACCGCTGTATCAATAAGATATGCATCCTCAAAGCCGGGCACATCCTGATTCAGGAAATCAACGATCTGAGCCACCTGATGATGTCCGATCTTTTCGGCTTGCGTCAATGCCTCCGAGGTAGAAGGGTCGATACCCAGGATATTGGTTGAGTTAAAGGCGCCCTCCCCTGACTCCGGCAAGGTGGTAAAGAAGACATAATCTACTTCTTCCGGGAATCGTTTTTCTTCTTTGGCTATCTTTATAAGGCCTTTATAGCCGGCAATAGAGATGATTCGGGAGAAGTCATATTTAAAATCCATCCATTCCAGAAATTCTTCAGGATGCTTTTTTGTATAATCAGCGGTTTTTCTGACATCAATGCCGCCCATCCTAAAGAACAGGGTCAGCGCCTGCAACTTTCCTGTTTTCTCATCCCCTTTTTCCCAGTCAAAACCGCCAAGTGCAACCAGCTGGGCGTCGCCGGTGGTGTCGATGAACTGATCCGCATGTATCCGCTGTACGCCTACAGGGGTGATCAAATCCAGGGATTTGATGCTTTGGCTTTCCTTGTTTGCCCTGATCACGTCTGCATTGAAGACAATATCGACCCCATTTTCAACCAGCAGCTCATTGGCAGCGGCCCTGAAAGCCCAGGCATAAAAACCGTTGTCGATCATGCCGCCAATACCACGCATGCTCTTTTCGAGCTCTTTGTAGATGCCCAGCACCAGGTTTTTACCTCCGGTCACGGATTTCATGAATGGGGATACCATCCCGGCAGATGACATCCCCCCCGCAAAGGGGTAATGTTCAATTAGCAGCACGGAGGCTCCCATACTCCCTGCCCTTACGGCAGCAGATATGCCGGCAATGCCGGCACCGGCCACCACGATATCATATTTTTTGGTTGATTGCATCATAAAACCATTTTGTTATTGTTTGCGGGCGGGTAATGGCCGTGCCAGATACCACCGCCCAGGCTCCCTTTTCGATCGCCTTCCTCGCCAGTTCAGGCGTGTTATATCGACCTTCGGCAATGATGGGCGTGTCGTATCCCGCCATACTGACAAGCTTCTCCAACAAGGCAAAATCTGGTCCCTTCAATTCCTGCGACATTGTCGCAGGTGTGTAACCGCTCAGGGTCGTGGATATACAATCAGCACCTGCTTCTATGCAGGCCTGTGCTTCCGGATGTGACGCAATGTCAGCCATTACCAAAACCTGATAACTGGCTTTGACCATACGAATAAACCCGGGCCCCGTCATCCCCTCCCGCAGCCTCATAGTGCCATCTATGGCAATAATACCGCAACCCGCTTCCATCAAATGGTTCACCTCTTTTTTACTGCCCGTTATCCGCACACTACCGTCCGGAAAAGATGATTTAATGAGGCCGATCAGCGGCAATGACACTTTATTACGTATTTCCCGGATATTTTGAACCCCTTCCGATCGAATGGCAACTGCCCCACCCATCTCCGCACATATAGCAAATGAAGCCACACCCTCCGGGTTGTTAAAAGGTGAGTCACCCTCTGCCTGGCAGGAAACAATCAGGCCTTTTCGTATTTGTGTAAAAAATGGGTGCATACCAATTGTTTGTTGATTTACTATTTCACTGCTGTTATTTCCGGAAAAACAGGGACCATAAGTATCCTGGCTCCGGACATTTTCCAGGTTTCTTTGGATAAGCGGTCCAATTCGCGGTTAAATGTTTTTTCCACATCTTTATTGGGAACATGCTTAACGGAAGTACTGAAGTAGGTACCGATTGATGTCTGTAGTCGCCTTGTAACATGGAATCCGGACATATCAAACGGCAGCGAACCTGAGAAGAAGGCATTGATCTGCAGGTTCTGATAACCCGTTTTGCCTTTCATTTTGGAAAGCAGCCAGTCATTCGATTCATCTATTACGTCTCCGGCTGTCAGCATGATTTCACCTTCCTTGCCAAAAAGCTGCAGTTCAAATAAATCGTGTTTATAACCAACATCTAAGGGTACCACGTGAAACAGCAGATCTATGTCTTCTGCTGCGAGCATCTCCCAACAAACCCGCTTCACTGCTTCCGGATGCAAGAGTACCCAGTACTGGTTACGAAACAATACACTATGTTGTAATTGTTTAACCTCTTCGAAAAAACGCTTATAGAAACCTGAACCATTTAAATCCTGTAAACGAAAAAGCGAAGCCAATGATTCAGTCGCTTTGCCCCCGGGAAAACCAAATTTGCCGGCAAGCAATACCTTCTGGCCTTTCCGCTTTAATTCAATGGCTTTCTGGATGCCTGTAAGTGAAGGTCCCCAAATGATTGTATCAAAATGATTGTCCATCTGTTTCTTTTATCTCTGTATCATTTACTTTTTAAGAATATGTATTACACAAAAACACATTCCGGCGTCTCACAGCGGTTACCGTTTCTTAATAGCTATCACAATGGCTTGTTCCTCCGGGTCTATATCTTTAAGATCGAGCTCCACCAATGACAATATTTGTGATAGAGAAATCAAGCCAGACAAGTCAATGATCTTACCCGAAACCATAACAAACACATCAGGCATCAGCTCTCCCCCGTCACCATATGTACGCAGTTCTTCGACAAGCGAGCTGATGTGATTCTTTACCAGGGTTACGGTAGAAGTCTCAAATTGTATATCGTCAAACTTTCGTTTGATGGTGCCATCCCTGCTGATGATCACTGCCGGTTGACGTGTTTCTGACATCAGACCAAAGAAGTGATTAATGGTCTTGCGGTAGCCCAGAAGGGACAGCAGCTTTGTTTTTCCAAACGTTTCGGTTTTGCCATTTTTGGCCTTCAAGGCTTCTGAGGCGATATTGTGCAGTTCATGATCCTTCAGTTCAGTGGAATAATCGCGGCTTTGCAGGTCACTGGACCCCATTGCAACGGCAATCACTTTCTTGTTCGCATTGTCGACCTCTACATGCACTTCAACCGTCTCCGGCCTGGCTCCCATACTAATAACTGATTCGGAGGCCTCTTGCCTGATCTTGATGATATCATTTTCGGTTGGATTGATAATGCTTTTCTCCACCGTATCGCGAATCATACCCATGGCTGCCCCAATGGCCGATATAACCTCAGCGTCCCTGGCGATCTTATGCTTCATATTCATATAGCGTGCCGCATGCGGCACAAGGGAGCTGGCTCCACCACCACCGCCGTATAGCACAACAAAGTCCCTGTCCAGCTTATATTCACGGACAAGTGACTTGATGATGTTTTCAACTTTTTGCGATGTATTGCGCAGTATTTCCTCTGCCAGTGTTTTGGGCGGCATCCCTATGTGGCCGGCAACAGCTTCAACGGCATTGTTTACGGCCTCCATGTTGGCGGCTCCGTGACCGGTTTCTTTGACCAGGCCAAGGTAATAAGATGCCTCCGTAGGGGAGATCGTATAGTCGCCATCCGACTTTGTAATTTTCAGATAATCTGCCGGATCGCCTTTTTTGGGTTGCATTAGCTGAATCTCGATATCAGAAAAATCGGTATGCCCGGTATAAGCTGCATAGGCCAGGTTAGCGATATGGGCGCTTCTGGGACCGACATCCAGCAGTTTATTATTATTGATGCGCGGTATGGAACCACCCGCCACGCCAATGGTTCTCACATCAATGGTTTTGACACTCAGGCGATTGTTACCTATTTGGGCGGTTTTCAACTGAGGCATTCCATTTTTGATGACACAGATGTCGGTGGAGGTACCGCCAACCTCTATAAAGATCCCATCTGAAATACGGGCATACATCAACCCGGCCGCTACACCTGCTGCCGGCCCTGAAAGCATGGTAAGGATTGGCCGCTTACGCATCTCATTGATGTCCATAATACCTCCGTCAGAACGCATGACCATTAGCTGGGCATCTATACCACTCTCCCTGACCGCCTTTTCGGTCAGATTAGCGGTTTCCATCATTTTGGGCATCATACTGGCATTGACGATCGCTGTGCGGGTACGCACCCTGATGCCATACAATTGTGATAAATCGCAGGCAGCCGTACCCATAAACCCCATCTCTTCAACAACCTCCACAACCATCCTTTCGTGATCGTTGTTGTCGGGTCCAAATGCTTCTGTAGCCACAAAAACGGAGGCTCCCTGGCTGTGCATTTCTGAAACCGCTTCTTTAATTTGCTGCCTGGTAACCGTTTCAGCAGTATTGATGTATTTGAAATGCACCGGCAACATTTTCCCCGGAGCAAGCATCACGTCGTTAAGGAATGACTGCCGTCTTGCCAGCCTGCCTTCTATCCCTCTGCCCAGAGCAATGATACCCACGGGCTCAACATCTCCTTCCAGCAAAGCATTGGTGGCCTGGGTAGTTGAATGAGCAATCAGGATCACTTCTTCGGGTTGTATCTCTGCGTTTTCAATCAGATTGAGCATGGAAGAAACCACCCCCTCAGCTACTCCTTTGTCTGAATTATGGGTCGTTGGCACACAGGCTTTGCCTTCAACAGAGAAATCTTCTACATTAACAGCTACCGCATGCGTGAATGTACCACCAACATCAATTCCTATTTTTATCTTTCTCATAGTCAGCAAGGATTAAAAATACATAATGGCTGCGGCAATCAGGCCGAAAAACGCAAATATCCAGGAGTATGGCAGGGTATTGTACAGAATTTTCTGGACACTCACCTTCATCTCGTTGGCGATCCAGACGTTTTGAAGGTTGGTGGGATCGGAGATACCCTGAATCTGCCCGACAGACCAGAGGATACCAAGAATGGCACCCGACGGCATTCCGGCAGCTATCATCACAGAGGCAATACCAAAACCCATACCCCACACGTTTAATGGTCCGCGATAAAGCGCCAATGGCGCAAGCACCACAAATGTGATCACATACATCAGGCCGGTTTTGGGGATTATACCCTCTACAAACGGCACCATCAGTTCGCGCACCGGCCAAATATCGGTGCCATAGTTTGCCATAAGATAACCTTCAGGCATTTCTGTAGGACCAATTACTGAAATCAGTAGCCAGCCAATACCAAACATCAGTATGACCGCCGGCAATACAACAGAAGAACCCTCAATGAGTGATTTGATCAATACACTGATGTTATCGCGTTTGTACGTAATCATATAGGCGTAAGTGATACCCAGAATGAATGCGGACATAAAATTGACACGGAAATAAAGTATCAGTATCAGCGGAATGATGGGCGTGAATATCGCCGTCCAGTGCAAAGGGTTGCTCGCCTTGTTTCGGAAGGTGAATGCACGGTATGCGGCATGCAGATACAATGCAAGTATCGCTGCCAGGAAAATGTAAAAGATCACCTTGCCTGTTATGGAGAAGATATTGCGCAGGGTGTCGCTGAACTCAACCGTGTCGGATAGCCGGATCCCTCCAAAAATGATAGCGGCAAGCAGCACAATGACACCGACGCTCTTTATGACATTACGCGTGGAAAGATTGAACCCATCACGGTACAGCTGAATGACAATATAGGCCAGTGTACCGGTAAAGACAATGACAAATATTACCACAACGAATCTGATCACTTCTTCCTGGCTCAGGTTAAGTGAAGCCATGTACAGTGCCCAGTTCCCGACGTTGAACATGCCGCCTATATTTACGCCCATCAACATGATTACAGCAGCTGTTAGGCGGCTGATTCCGGCCGAAGTTAAAATGGGCAGCACAATGGAACCAACCATAATCATAGCGCCTAATCCGCCAAGTGATGTAAAAAGCATGATAATGAACAATAACATCACAAAAGCAATTACGAGCGGATTGTCACCTGAAAGCTCAGCCCCTTTTTTGATAAAACCTTCGGCAATGCCGGTTTTTTGCATCAGCACGCTTAATATGCCACCAAACATGGCAATGATGATGGGTTCGGCCAACCGGAGCGACCCCTCACCTATCACATACTGAAATATATCATTGGGCTTGATACCGGCGATGAGCGAGATCATCACGGCCAGGACAGGCATAGCCAGCAGGGCAGGCCATATCCTTTTGGACATCATACCGGTGATCAGTATAAATACAATAAGTAATGCGATTCCCTGGAATGTAGCCATAATTCGATTGTTATATTTTAATAGAATTCATTCAGGATGTCTGTGTATTTATCCAGGCCTTCATAAAAGAAAAACACTTCTCCGTCTATTCCCTTCCGGCGGTTTTCCTCAAGCTTGAACCGAAAAAAATCTTTCGACGGCTGCCAGTCATCCACCCTGATAAGCACACCCGGATACATCAGATGCCGCTTCTCAGGTAATATATATTCGAGGTTGGATGCCAGTGTGCGCTGATAGAAGAGGGAGTCTTTACGATACACCTGTGGAACGATCAGATCCACATACCCAAAGTTGACCCAGGTTGGCCAGTCTTGCAGGTATTCTTCTTTCGACCAGGGAAAAATACTGGGCGACATTGACACGATGCAATCCGGATCGGCAGCTTTGACCTTTTCGTAAAGCCGTTTCATAAAGTCATTCAGTATCTCTGCGCGCCATTGTACCCAATTATAATCTTTGTGGTAATCAGGGGGTGGCGTTCCAAAATGATCTTTCTTATAGGCTTCTATCACAGCCGGGTTGTATCCTCCTTCAGAGGGCATGGCCGGCAGGCGGTCATCGCCCTGAATACCATCCACATCATAGTTGTTGACCACTTCAAGCACCAGGGAGAGTATGAAATCCTGCACCTCAGGGTCGAGGGCATTCATCCATTCAAAATCGTTTTTCGTGGTCAGGTTGCCATGTACATCCAGCGAAGCCCAGTGAGGTTTCTTATCAAGGATAATGCCTCCGTTTTCCTTATGGGATGATGCAAAGCCAAACTCGAACCAGGCAATCACCTTGATATCATATTTTCGGGCCTCGTCAATCACTTCCTGCAATGGGTCGCGGCCGGTGTTGCAGGGGTCCAGCTCAGGGTCTATGGCATAACCGGTAAAGTCTTCCATGATCTCCGAACGATACATGGTCATTGCTTTGTTCCAGGTGACCACAAAAATGGTATTGATACCCAGGTTATGGCACTTTTCAACGGCCTCCGCAACATTTTCATGTGAGAACAAAGCATCGCTGGCCACGTTGGTAAGCCAAACACCCCTGACTGGTTCATCGTACCCGGTAACGAACATTGTATCTGCCTCGTCCTCAGCCCCAGGCTGGCAGGCTGTCAAAAGTATCCCCAAGGCCATTACAAAAAGTATCTTCATTGTTATCCGTTTCTGGCTTTTCAGCCTTTGATTGTATTCTTTTCTCTTTGTCTCTATGTGTATCCTCTGTAT
>JAWLDT010000023.1:18025-23486 GCA_041686485.1 Bacteroidales bacterium
CCTGTGGCACCTGTGTGTTAATTTTTTACTGACTCTTTTTTGCTACACAGAGTCACACGATGCAGACAGCGAGTTTCCCGGAGAATTCACAGAAGCGAAGGATCATGTTTTCCAGTAGTATTTAAGTTTCACACTCCATACAGTAAGTATTATCATTAAAGCAGTCAGGAGGATACCACGCAGCAGGCCTGCCCAGGGCCAGTGAAGGTGCCACTGATCTATCCAGGGCAGCACCTGCAGAAAATACAGCAATGGCATAACACAATATACCGCGGCTACGTAACCAAGCATCGGGTTCACACCGATTTGCCCAATAAAACCCAACACTTTCCCGGGCTGAAGAACCGGTTCCAGGATCTTAAAGCATACGATCATAAAGCCAGCCATCCCCGATGTCATCAAAAAGTATGAGATGGTGGCCGAATCTTTCTTAATGCCTCCTTCATAGGCTTCGAAGACCAACCCCAGCAATAGCCAGAAAATACTCCATAAAAGCAGACTCCGGTTATACCTCAGATGCTTAAAGCTGCCTGTGCCCGTTGCTTTTAACAGGATCAGTACAGAAACAATATTCATGATCCAAACAAAATCCAGGTTTCTGCTTAACAGCCCCCAGAGATTCAGACAGACATTAACCAACAGCAGGAAAGCGACAAAACCAAACACCCTTTCACCCGGATGATACCTTGCGGATGCCTTTTCACGTAAACCCCACTTTATCAGATCACCGGCGATACTGCCCGGTATAACGATCAACAGGTATTTTAGATAATCGGGGTGATAGAATATGGTACTCTTCAGGTCAATACCGATATTCAGCATGCTTTCGTAGAATGCAGGAAAGGTAGCAGCAAGCCACTTAAAGGGCGTAAAGTCCCAAAGCATCTGATTCCACGAATCATCAATGCTGTGTGTGAGTCGCAGGGCAAAATACAGGGCCATGATACCAAGGCGTATGTACCAGTTATTGCGTGTAAACAGCCATATCAGGCCTCCAAACAAGGCCATATTGGACAGCACCAGGATGATGATATCATGATTGTGGATAGAGAAGGTGAGTTCAAAATGCCAGGCCCTGATCATCACTAAAGCGATCAGCAGGGCATAGCCCAACAGGTTTAGCTTATTCTCATGTTTGCTTAAAGGGGGGAACTTTGCAAAGGCCAGGAAGAAGCCCACAAAGGCCATAAAACCCATAAAATATCTTAGCCAGCCGAGCTCCTGTGGATAATGAAAGGGAGAAAGGTGCCCGAGCATCACGGCAAAGAAAAAGAGTTTGAAGGCGCGAATAATGATTCTTCGGGTAATGGCTTTGTTTGAGGCCCCTTTATCAACCATCTTACTTAACGAAAAAGGGAATGCCATGCCCATGGCGAAAAGAAAGAACGGAAACACCAGGTCGACCCAGGTAATACCGGGCAAATTTGTATTAAAATCGAAGTCGGGTGGCGGTATCTGGGCATGAAAAAGCCACGACGGCAACTCCGGATTTCTGGATATGGTACCCGACAGCACCATACCAATAATGGCCAGGCCCCTCAATACATCTAGACTGATCTCTCGCTTGGTCATGCTTTTCGCCGTAATAACATATCAGAAATCTGGAAAGATAGCTGGTCCCGGATACATTGCCCTGAGCACTTTCGTTATTCGATCGTCTTCCAGTGGATCAGGACCCCAGAAGAAGGATTCACCTGTGAGGCCCACACTCCGGTTATACATCATTTTATCAAACAGCAGTTGTGAATCAGTAAGCCCTCCTGAGCCGTATACAATAAGTCCGGGTGAGAGCCTTTGCAGGTCGCCATCGCCATGGTTGTTATAATAGCTCAGGACCTCATTTAAGGTAGATTTGTAAGCTGGTAAGCTGTAGCGATAACATTGCACCGATAAGATATCCACCACCCCTTCATCGAGCCATACCGGCCACTCCTGCATCAGGTTGTTGAAAGCCCAGGGGTAAGGATTGGGCGAGTTGGTAAGCAACATATCATCGTCAAATCCCTTAACGACATCATATAAGTCCACAGCAAACTGATTCAGGATATCGGCACGCCATCTTACCCAGTCTGTGTCATTATAATTGGACGGGGGCTCTTCCCCATTGTGTTCATCCATGTATTGGTTGACGGTGTAGTCCTCATAGCCCGAGTTCCGGGGCATCGCCGGCATGCGGTCATCGCCCTGTATGCCATCAATGTTATAATTCTCAACGGCTTCCATTACAAGATCCAGCATGAATTGCTGCACTTCAGGATCGTACGCGTTGTAATAATAATCGCTGTTGTTATAATTTGCGGGTTCTCCCTGGTTATTGATACCCACCCAATGAGGATTTACGGCAAGTATTCTGTCATTATCAGGTGACGGTGGCGTTCCCCACCGTGCCATGAAACCATACTCATACCAAAGGATCACTTTCAAGTCATTATCGTGGGCCACATCGAGAAGATCGGTGAGCGGATCACCGCTGACACCTGTGTAATCCGGTGTAAACATTCCTTCACGGGCATCATTGTATGTTGAATTATCGGCAAGCACCTCGCTTGGATAAAGGGTTTGTGTCTTTGCCCAGGCTGCCACATACAGCGTATTAAAGTTTAATTCTTTTGCCAGTTCAACCCCGTCAACCATGTCCTCGTAGCTACTCAAAAAGGATGTGTGTGTAGGGTCAGGGATCCAGAAAGCACGAACGCCGGTTTCCTGATCAAGAACCGTGATATAAAGCGTATACATGTTTTCATCACCATTTTCAGCCGTCACAACAATGTCAAGGGGGCTGCTAATATCAACGATGCTGCCTGATTCAGGTTCCACAGATGCGTATTCTGAAACCTCCATCTCAATAAGCACTTCAGTGAGGTCGGTGCCAAAAGGAACCTCCAGCATAACATTATTGCCTTCAATATCTCCCTCCCGAAAGAGCTCCGGGAAACTTACCGACAAAAGTTCATTATCATCATTGGCACTGTAGTCAATATAGGCAGTATAAACCACCGACTCCTGATCTTTACTGAGGGTAAACTCCAGGGGGTCGGAGAAATCATAAGCATAGCCGGAAGGGGGCGTTAGTGAGGCCCCTTCGGTATATTCAACTGTTACCGGAAGGTTAGCGATATTTGCCGTGCGCGGAACATAGGCATTAATCTCCCGTTCCTCGTGGTCGATATCGGCCTCCACCACGGGATCCAATTCGTGGAAATAAAACGCATGGATCTTCAATGTGTCAACCTCAGTGGTATCATTGCCATTATCGTTGTCATCCGGGTCGGTACCATTATCTTTCTCGCATCCGTATCCGATGAGAAATAGAATCGCCATCAAGGCTATGAAAACATTTTTTTGCATTGTGTCCGTTTTTATATCGTCGGCGTCTCTCTGTTTGATCTGGCATATCATTTCAAACACGCATGGACTACTTCTTACATATTATTGCCCTGCGACTTCCGTGTCTTCTCCGTGTAGCTCTGTGTAACCTTTTTTGGAAGCACAGAGATACACAGAGAATAGACCGGGTCTTATGTATTCAAACATGCATAGGGTTCTGTATGTATATCATAGCCTGCCATATCGCTGATTTTCAATATTTTCAGCGAACATAGCGTCCCTGTTAGTTTGTAAACTCTGTTACGACAAACCCATTCTGCAGCGCAAATGCCATGGTTCTTGGTTTCCCGTTATCACCAAAGGCGAAACCGTGGGTGGCACCCACAAAATTGGAAGCATCCGCTCCAAACAGGTGTTCATACACCATAATATTGTCAATATTAGTGGCCGTGATGTTTTGAATGGCATCGACAATATCCTGACCATCCGTAATGTTCAATACACGGAAATAAGCTCCCTGGGCTTCCCACTCACGGTTCACTGTATAGCTGAGGTAGCGTCCGCCATTGTACTCCCATACCCTTGGGTCGTAACTGCGCGTTTGCACCATGGGTTCAGCGGTTTCAGCAAGAATGTTGCCCTCAAGGTCCATAACAGCCACTCCCATTTCAGCACCTGTAACCATCAGCAGATCATCAACACCCGGTATGGCGTTTACACGACCATATTGACCAATACGGAGCCCTTCAATCGGTTCAATAGGCAAAATTTCAGGAGCATCTGCTTTGCCATTGTTAAAATGCCAGACATAAAATTCGCTGGCGTCGTCTGGCCATGCAAAATTGGACGCATAGATGTAGCCATTCTCAGGCGGCGTGCCAATGATGGAAATAGCGTCGCCAAAGCGTATGCCGGCATCAGGTACCGTATATTCCATCACCAGCTCCGGCTCCTCATCATCAATACCATCCCATCTGTAAACTTTAAATACCTGTTCCGCTTCCATTACCATGTTGCTGGCGTATATATATCCATCAACGGCACGCACATCAGATACCAGCCAGGTTCCACCAGAGACCACATCACCTAATTCAAGTGTGCCCGGTTCTGCATTCGGATTCTCTGTGTCCCAGTAATATATTTGATTGCCTTCCTGGCGCGATGCCACATACACATAACGGCCGTCGAAATCAGCGCCCCGGTTGGTTTCATCATCTATGAGCGAAGGTATCAGACCTGACGCACCGCTTTTGTCAATCAGTACTTGCGTTTGATCAGGATCGAAACCTGCTTCTGTAATATTGCTGTTCACCTGATACTCGGTGTCATCGCCGGCATATGATACCGTAATACTTGTTTCTGTGTCAAGGTCGAGCGTGTCGGTGCCGGTTGAAGTGGTATAAATACTGCCGTCGGGGGCCAGAGAGATGTCATCTATTACAGCAATGGTTGTTTGCAGTTCGTTAAGGGTGACATGTATACTGTTGTCGGCCTGGTCGATTTCTGTTTCATATTCCTCGCCGGAGGTGGCACTGATGATGGTTATATCCGTAATCACCCCTTCGGTCGGCTCTGCCTTTTCAACAGTAACCTCGTAGATATTTGTTTCATCACCGTGGGTTACCACGAAATTACGTGGTTCGCTAAAATCAAGTTCCGTGCCCGAGGCAGGTTCAACGCTTGCTCCTTCTGATACCTCAATATCCGTGACAAGAGCGGTTACGTCAGTTTCAAATGGCACAACTACCAGAATGGAAAAGTCGGTAATCTCACCTTCCACCCTGGCATCGCCATCAGCCCCGGCATTGGTAATGGCAAATTCGGTTATAAAGGCTTCCTGCTCAATGGGCGCTGGATCGTCGTCATCATCGCAGGCTGCAAATGTTACTGCCAATACAATAAAGAGTGCCATGGGCAGCTTCCAGAATTTCTCTAACATACTTGTTTTTTTCATCATCTTTTTCATGGTTGGTTGTTTATTGATTATTCACAAAGAGATTATTACAGTTTAAATCTATATGTTCGCATCCATACCTTAGTATCTATATTCACCTTATCGTCATACCGTTTACTATTCTGACAGCTCAAGGCCTGCGACAGCTCAAGCGTTCTGACAGCTCAAGCCCTGTGACAG
>JAWLDT010000023.1:23586-32222 GCA_041686485.1 Bacteroidales bacterium
TCAAGCCCTGTCATTACGGTATCTCACCGACTAATTCCCTCCATCCCACCATATGCGGGTATATTGGCTGTCACCGCCCATCCGGTCAACGGCAGCCTGGTAGTTTTCGGCATTGTGGCGTCTTTCGCTGCCGGGAAATGGTTTGCGCCGCGGCATTTCATCATTTCCAGGGAATGTGTACACCGGTTCTTGCATTTCGGGATGCGCGGCTCGCCTGACGAGCGACCAGGCCTCATGCCCGTTGGGATACAAAGCCAGCCAGCGTTGCTCATAGATCTGCTCCAGTGCCTTACTGTCATCAAATTGAGCCGGACCGGATAAGTAATCATCAATAATATCCTGGTCTGTGATACCAAACTGTTTGAAAGAGGCAGTGATTGCTTCGTTATAGTAAGCTTCCGCACTACCATTGATGAAGCCCCGATATGCCGCCTCTGCCTTCAGTAATGATGACTCCGCATGCGTGAACAAATAATGGGGTGTATCATCCTGTATGAAAAATTCTCCGATGTTGCAGTATGCAGGCCTGAAATAATCGTGATAACCCTCACTTAACTCTTCGTGTGGCTGACCATTTGGCAAACCGGCAAATTCACCGTCCTCGTTGGGCGCAAAAAACACCTCCATCCGCGGGTCATTTAATTCGGTAAGTTTATCATACATGGTTTCACTCATTCGAACCTCATTCCAACCATGTAAGAAAAACAACGGGTTCTTAACATGGTAAGTAGGTCCATCGGGGTCAGGAATGATCTTTGCCGTTTCCTGGTCACTATCAATGGTATGAGCTGTGTTGAGATTTTCCAGGAAAGGCCTGATCTCAGTATCAAACTCGTTGGTGTTTGATGCACGGAGTGCGAGACGCATACCCATACTATTGGCAAAACTGACCCAGTGATCAAGGTTTCCGCTATACAGCACATCCGATTGACCAAAGCCAATATAACCTGCATCCCTATATGTATCAATCAATTCGATCGCTGTTTCGATTTCATCAAACATATGCAGATAGATATCTTTTTGGGGATCGAAAGCAGGTTTGATGCTTTCAAATGCTTCAAACACCGGCATATCACCATACATGTCGGTGAGCTGCTGAATCATGTAAACGTTCCATATCCTGGCAACAGCTTCCATGATAGGGTTTTCCAGTTCTTGCGACAATTCGATAACATGAAAATTATAGTGCAGGGGAGCAAAATTGGATCTGGCATAATACCAGTTCCATACTTCATTCCACTCCCTGGGCTCATAATTGTCAGATGTAAAATTGGCACCTGTCTGTATGTTCGCAAAATGCTGGGCATAAACCGAACCGGAAATCTGGTGCATCCACTGCCAGATGCCCACACTGAGCCCGCTGCCCGTAACAAGCGAACGGGTAAAGAGTGACCCCGGGTCAATCTGGTTGCTGGTGGCCTTTGGCTTGTCGAGTTCCTCGAAGTCGTCGGTGCAGCCTGCAAATAACAGGATGGCTGCCAGGGCTATGTATAGGACTGTTTTCATTGGTAAATATTTTTAAAAATGTCAAAAAGTCTGAATGTCAAAAAGCCTAAATATCTAATGGTCTATAAAATAGGGTTTTAAGGGTTTTAGGTTTCAAAAATCATTCTCCATCCTTATCTTCTTTTGGACTGTGATTACAATGATACTTTCACGTTAAGCCCGTATGTGCGCATCTCAGGATAAGAATACATCTCATAGCCGGGATTATTACCCGTACCAAAATATGATTCCGGAGAGATATTCTTGGTATTGCGCATAATATAAAACAGATTATTTGCAAAGAGCGAGACAGACACTTCTCTGAATGGCCAGTCGGCGATTCGCTGCCCCGAAAAATTGTAACCGATTGATAACTCCCTGAAACGTATATAAGAAGCATCATACACAAAAGCTTCGTGGATGCGTGATACCCTATCCCAGTATTTTTGCGGATCGACAGGATATTCTCCCTCAACACCGTCTTTAACACCGCTCACCATGAACCCATCTGAGGGAGGTGTACCGGTGATCTCGGATATCTCCAAAGCCTCGTACCATTCGTCTCTGCCTTCCCCGGTAAAAGCCAGCGTGCCAAACTCAGCACCCTGCATATTGGTTACGGAAAAGATATCATTTCCTAATTTTGAATCAACATGCAAACTCATGAATATGCCCTTGTAGCTAATATCCGACCCAAATCCCCACAACATCTCAGGCACTGCGTTACCAATAATATTGTCATTTTTGATTGCTCCTTCTTCGGTGGTTTGGATTCCCGGCAGACTTTCGCTGTCGAGTATCATCCTGCCCTCTTCATCTCTTTCAAAGGCTGTACCCAGAATGATGCCGGCAGGGTCGCCGAGTCTGGCCACAATGGATACACCAGCCACTCCCCCTTGTACAATCATATCAATATCCTCACTGATCTCCTCTACCTTACTCCATTGCCGTGTAAAGTTAACTGATGCGGAGAGATTAAAATCCCGGGTCTGGATGGCGTGGTATCTTGTAAAGATCTCAATCCCTTTGTTATTCACGAAACCAGAGTTAATATAGCCGCTGCTATAACCTGATGATGGGGCAAGCGGGTTTCTGAATATCTGATCACGGGTACCTGTCTGGTAAAGTGCAAGGTCTGTATTCAAACGGTTACCAAACATAATAAGTTCCATTCCTACTTCCTGGCTAATCGTATATTCGCTTTTCAGATTAGGCTCGGGACGGAAAGCATTGATAAAGCCATATGGCAAGCCCTGAAACTGATTGGGAGTGGTGCCATATTGGAAATAGCGCTGACCGGCAACACTGCCTCCACTACCAACACCTGCAAAAGATGCCCTGAGTTTCAGCATATCGAATGATGCAGGAAGCGTAAACGTTTCTTCAAGCAGCCAACTGGCACTGATCGAAGGATAAAGATAAGACCAGACATCTGGTGCCAACACAGAGGTCCAGTCGTTTCTGGCCGTGAGATCGAGGTATATCATACTTCGATAATCCATGCTGATCATGGCATATAACGAATGAATCTCGATGTCTGTAATACCATTACTGGCAATAGGATTCATGAAGTTCTGTATCACATAGGGACCATATTCGTTGATCAGGCCACTTTCAGATGATGCGGTTAGCCCACGATACTTTCGTTGCATAATGTTACCCCCGAAAGATCCCCTGGCGGTAAAATCGCCCCATTTCTGGCCTGCTGTAAGCAAGAAGTCATAGTTGCCCTCCATGATTTCCAGCCGTTGAAAATTACCGGTGGCACGTCCTTCCGCTTTATAATAGGTATTACGCGCAGTAATCCGCTCCCGTTCATCGTTATAAAAGTCTATCCCTGCCTTGGTGTTCAGCTCCAGGTCGAAGTCCAGATCAAAGAGCTCACTCATGTCGAGGTCAATGCTAACAAAACCCATTACCCGGTTTCTCACATCACGGTTTGTATTCAGTGATGTAGCCCAGTAGGGGTTCTGCAGCAGCGGGGATGTGGCAAATTCAGGGGTGGCATCTTCAGGCAATGAAATGCTGCCATCCGGATTTGTAACATATTCGCTTGTCCATACGACCGGTAATCCGGTTACGGTCTGGTAGTTTTCCAGCTGATCGAGGCTGATGGAAGCCGGCATCATCGTCATCAGATAAATCGGATTGTCGGGCGAACCGGCCAGGTTGGGCCTGTTATGTGTTTCCTGATGAATGTAGTTTGCCTTTGCATCCAGCTGCAGGTAATCAGCCAGCTTTGAGTCGTAGCGAAGGTTTAACGATTTTCTGTCCATCTCGTTGCCTGGCAGCATCCCGTCACTTTGGTTCCATGATGCGGTGAACAATATTCCGTTTTCCTCCCCCCTTTTATCAATGGAAATGGAGTGATCCATATTCACTGCCGTGCGAAAAAATTCCTCGTAAGGATGCCGGGTATCCTGCATGAGTGTTTGTTCCTGATTCAGGAAATTGGTTACGGTGGTATCGCCAAGCATTTTCCGACCCCAGCTTCTGGGATTAACCCTGCCAAAATTACCACTGGAGCCTTGTGAATAGGCGGTCTGGAAGTCGGGTTTGATCAATGGTGTTTTTCTTGATGAGATAAACTGGTAAGTAACGCCAAGCCCTTCGGTGTGGGTTCCACTTTTGGTGGTGATCATAATCACACCATTTTGTCCCCTGGCACCATATAAAGCGGATGCAGCCCCGCCTTTCAGCACGCTTATGGATTCGATGTCGTCGAGATTAATGTTATTGATGGCATCACCGTAGTCGAAGCCACCGTATAATCCACCACTGGTGCCACCGGAGTTGTCAATTGGTACACCGTCCACAACAAATAAGGGATCATTGGACCCGGTGAGGGAGTTTGCCCCCCTGATTAAAATTTTTGATGACCCACCAGCACCACTTCCGGTTGCACCAATCTGTAGTCCGGCAACCTGTCCCATCAATCCAGACAAGGGATCCATCCGGCTGGTGTTGGATAGTGCTTCCGAATCAACCTGCTGCACCGAATAACCGAGCGCTTTGGCCTCCCGTTCAATCCCCAGAGCTGTTATAACAAATTCATCAAGCTCGGCGACAGCCGGAGAAAGAACTACCTCTGCGAAATCGCGATCTTCAAAATCAACCCGCTCCGATTCATATCCCAGGAATGATACAACGACTATATGTTCATCATCAGGCAGTTCAAGGGTAAAGGCCCCATCAATATCAGTCGTTACACCAATAGTTGTGTTTTCAACCATGACCGTGGCACCCGGTAATGTATTGCCTTGTTCATCAACCACAACGCCTTCAATGGTTCGCTGAGCAGAAAGCGAAAAGCTGCTGAACAATATCCAGCCAATCATAGCAATCAATGTAAAAAATCTGATTTTCATATGTATGTCATTAAGGTTTTGTTAATTTTTGATCAGCTCAAAATAATCAAAAACATGAGCTCCCGCCCCTTTCAGACCGGCTAGGGCGCCCAATTCTGAAAATTCCACTTTGCAATGATTGAGCGTATTGGTAAGGCTTGAATTTGCAAGTCCGCTATTCACAGGGCCAAGCAGAATATCCCTTAGGCGGGAAAATTTGCCACCAATGATGATTAGCTCAGGGTTTAACAGGTTGACAATGTTTCCCAGGGCGTTTCCCAGCTTGAAGCCCATATCCTGTATTAACCTGATCGACAGGTTGTCACCCTGCAAAGCTGCCTCCAATATGTCATCATAACGAATGGGCTTATTCTTGTCTGATTGCCGCAAAAGGCTTTGCGTTCCCTCCGATAACTTTTCGATAAAGTCACTTTCCAGCGCATAACCACCAACATCATTTCCCAGACAACCGCTTTTACCACACAGACAGATTTTGTCTTTTCTGCCAAACTGCATATGACCTAACTCACCGGCAAATCCCATGGCACCGTTAACGATTTTATTATCGATAATCAGGCTTGTACCAAGACCACGGCTCAGGTTAATCACAATGGCATGGTCTACCTGTCTGGCCTTCCCAATTATTTTCTCTGCCAGCCCAAAACAACGTGTATCATTGTTAAGAAAAACAGGTATCTGAAAGTTGTTTGAGAAATGTTCTCCCAAAGATTGGTCCATGAAGTTGAAGTATGAAAGTGACTCACCGGTAGATTGATTCACACGGCCGGTAATACCAACACCCATCCCCAAAATTGTATCTTCTTTGATTCCTGAGTCAAGCAGGCATTCTTCAATAAATAACTCTATACCAGCCAGACATTCAGGCGTATTTTCAAGCTCAAAATCAGTCTTTTGCTTATGATACAATATGTTAAATTCTGAATCTATAATACCTACCGATACCCTTTTTAACAAAATTTCTACACTCACAGCATGGAACGCTACGTCTTTTAGCCCATAAATAATTGGACGACGACCATTTACTGTTTCTTTTTTACCGACAATGGATAAAACACCTTCCCGCTGCAATTGATTTACCAGCTTAATGCCGGTTGGAGCGCTTATCTGCAGGTGTTCACATATTTCGGGCACAGTGATACCATGACCTTTCTGCGAGATGGCCTGGATAATCCTGATCTTTTGCTGGATCAGCCGTCCCTCATTTGTATTTTTTATAAAATCGTTACTGAAAAATGCTTTCATATATTGACCATCTATAGTGCCATTCAATAAAACAAGTAAAATTTTGCTAAAAACAAACAAACGCAAATTCCCTGATATATAAACAACTTGTCAAACCTACATTGATTATGTATAAATCCTTGTTTCCATATTTATAGTACAAGTTTATTAAATTTTTAATATACTACAAAGACAATTTTAATTTTTTTTATTATATAACCATTTATTATAGGATATTTCAATCAACATCTATTCTTATATATCGTAAAGCCCATTATATTGTTTGTTTTCAATTTCGTTGCGTTGTTTTCATTTGCAGTATAATTATACTGATAATCTGTAGCTTATAGGTTTAATAAACTGTTTTAGCCTGAATTATTCAAAAAATATTCTACTGAATTGAGCTACTTTCCCGAATGGTCGGGAAAGTTTCAACAAGTATTACACACCTGTTCCGCCTATGCGGAGAAGTTTCACTAAGTCTAAGAATTGATCAGGTTAAAATCCTGAAGCAGACTATCTCGCTTGTCAATCTTCTGTTTGAGTAACCATAATTGGATGACAACAAAATGCTGATGGCTGCTAACAAAACATTTATGAGTAAAAAGCGGACCACCTCCCTAAGGAAGCAGCCCGCTTGTTGGTTAGTATCGTAAGCAGTTGTTACAAACCCTTAGCGGGTAACCTGTACCCGTTGCGTTACAACGCCTGCCTCCGTGGTTAGCTGTACAAAATAGATACCTGTCTGCATACCGCCAACGTTGATCTCGTGGTGGTTGTCATTAACCGTTTCGGTATAAACAACCTGACCAAGTACATCCACCATACGGATCTCAATGATCCGGGCGTCCGACTCAATCGTCAGCATGCTGCTGGCAGGGATCGGGAAAATGTTGAGGGTAACCTCATCCAGGGATTGCGTGGCAACCTCATCGTCGGTGTAGCCGAAAAAGTCCTCTACAACCATCTCTCCGGTTACTTCGACGATGCGATTATCGCCACCTTCCCATTCGCCACCGTCCCAGCCTTCGCCGATATAATCGGAGAAGTACTTGTATTCATAAGTACCGGCTTCAAGCTCATGGGTGATCTCATATGTCAGCGGATCATCACCAATCATATCCATAACCTGGTTATCCGGATCGTCGCCGGGCTCAGTCCAACCGATCATCTCACCAGTAATCATGATATTATGGTTCTCTGTGTCAAAGTCTTCCAGCGGACCGTACATCTGGGCGTAGGTCAGATCGGTACGGAAAGTGACTGCGTATGTATCCGGTTCAACAACTTCCTCGATGTCATCCTCGAAGCGTGGTACAAGCTGCAGCGTCTCCTGGTACTGAATGATCACACCGGCAATATCCACATTCGTTTGCGGGATAGGCTCGCCGATATAGTCAACATCAAAGAAATCCGTGCGCACCACAAACTCTGTTTCTCCGTCGCTAATGGTATAGTTCGAACCATTTTCAAACACATCATCTTCTTCAATACCGACAAAGTGTACGCCATCGAACCGGATCAGCTTAGCCTGGTCATCCGGGGTAACCGCATCCAGGGCAAACACAACCGGGTCTACAGGCGTATTGTCTATGGCTTCCGGTGCATCTTCTGTTGGCTGGAACTGAACCATGTTGTTAAAGATGGAGATCTCGCCAACAACATCGGTAATGACGTCATACAGGTCATATTCTGTTTCTATGATTCCCGGATCGTCATCGATCATGATCGCGGCCGTCTCATCCTGGAGGAATTTCCGGTTGCGCCAGTCATCCATGGCAACGATCACGGCCTCACCGGTGTACTGATAGATTGTACCGTCATCCGGCATGTCGCGAAGCTCGTCCAGGGTAGCTACCTCAGTAACAGGAATCTCTTCAAAGTTAGCGATGAGGGTCGTCTCAGCCGCAGGCATTGTAAAGTCAAATGAAGCCTCTTCACTGATAACATTGTCTTCAGTGTCTGTCCAGTTTACAAATTGATACCCGTCGGCCGGGGTTGCCGAAACAGTTACAGAGAAATCTTCGGTATATTCACCGGCACCGGTAACTGTACCAGCATCTTCTTCGGGCTGAACTTCCAAAGTCAGCGAATAGGTCTCAGGCACTTCTCCTGTGGTTTCGAGCACGAACCCGGTTCCAACAACGTGAGCCAGAATGATTGCTGCTCCCTCGTCATCAATGGAAACCTGATTGACTGCTGTTAGATTTGCATGACCGTCACCAAGCGACTTACTGTAGGCGATTCGGCTATTGAGTTCATTTGAGTTGGTGACCGCATCAAATGCCTCCTGTATATCGTCACCAATTGAGATATCCACTACTTTATATACAGCACCTACATCGGGATTACCTTCATTGTTGATGGTATAAGTCAAATACCTTTTATCTTCAAAATAGAAGATGTTGGGATCATACACACGCATATCAATAATTTCGGTTCCCCATTCAGCGTATACTTCGCCTTCGAAGTCGGCAAGCATCAGACCAGCAGCGTTTCCGGTAACCAGGAACAGGTCTTCTTCTCCGGGAATTTCATTATATACACCATGGTCGTTAATGT
>JAWLDT010000024.1:0-23956 GCA_041686485.1 Bacteroidales bacterium
TTCATCTGTTTATAATAATGTCGAAATGTCGGAATGTCAAAATGTCGAAATGTTTAAAAGTGAAAAGGTGGAGTGTTACATCGACATCCTGGCCCATAGTTCAATCGTACGTACCCTGTCTTTATAGGTGTTATGAGCATTTTGTTTCTCAATGCTCAGGGATGCATCGGTGTTTTCATCCCAGCGACGGCACATGTAAAGCGGCTCATATATTCTGCCAATCTGGTAATAGCGACTGATATTGAGTGCTACGGCATAATCCTCTCCATAGCTCACATTAGGCATACGGATGCATCGCAGAACCGGCGTATAAAAAGCCCTTGGCGCTCCCAGACCATTAATGCGCAATGCATTATTCCTGCCGTTTTCCGGCGTCCACTCCTTATGGTCAATCAATCCCGGGGGAATTTCATTAAGGCTGAAGTTCACCATCTTATAACTTCCAATCACCATGGCGCATTGCTGCTCGTAAAAGGTACCAACAATGGTCTGTAAGACTTTTTCATCGATATAGAGGTCATCAGAATCGAGTTGTATGGCAAACTTTCCACATTGCGGATGGAAAATCCCTTCATTCCAACAACCGCCTATACCCAGATCTTTTCGACCGGGGATCAAATGTATGAGCCGCTCATCTTCTTTGGCCAGTTTTTGCAGCAACTCCGTCGTGCCGTCAGACGAATGGTTGTCGACGACTATCAGGTTGAAAGCAAAATCTGTCTGCTGTTTAAAGACCGACCTTACGGCATCTTCTATGGTTTTGATACGGTTTCGCACGGGAATGATAACGGATGCTTCAACCGGGAACGTTTCCTCTGTGAAGTTCACCTCTTTAAATTCTGGCGCGAGCCAGCCACCGATATCCTTCAGGTGCTGTGTGCAGACCTTCTCCATCTCTATCTGCACGTCCCTGTTTTTGGGATCCACATAATCAAATAATTTCTCCCCGGATTTGCGGGTATCTGTTTCCATTTCCGTATATAAGAATTCCGGGATACGGAACAAGCGGTTTTTTTGCGATACCTTTAGACGCAAATCATACAGTCCGGCATATTCATATTGAACATCCATTCTGCCGGTGGCTTCTTTTACCACATCATTACGGAACAGCAGCAAAGAGCCTAAATTAAAGTCATCGCGAAGGCTGCCATCCTGGTAATCAATAACCGGCATGGGATTAAGCTGATCACCTTTCATCTGATAATGGTCGGCATACAGCATGCCTGCTCCGGTGTTTTCGGCTACCTGAATCATTCTTTCCAGGGCAAACGCACCAAACTGCAGTGGAAGAGTTTTTGTGTATATCAGCGCGTACTTTGTACGCGAAAGTTTGGCAATGGACTGGATTCCACTTGTTGTTCGCATTGACGGAGCCTCTGTAAAAGAAACCTTTTCTGATGATGCGATCGATTCATTTCCGGCCTGCTGACCCATAATGTAGATATGGTCTATCAGTGGATTTTTTTCAACTTCAGGAATAACAGACTTCAGATCTTCTGCATCACCGGCAGGCATAAAAAAGCTGATCAGGTTGTTGTTCGTCATAAGGTTTGGATTTTATGGTTCTTCAAAAAATAATAATATCCTTTGCATTAATGCATCACGATCGTCGGGATCGAGAATGGTTTCAAATGGAAATCCCAGTGTAAAGGCTTTGTGTTTTTCATTCAATACCACAGCTGCACTGGTTTTGTTGGAAGCATACCGATAAACGGTGCTGCTGAAATCGCCGGATGCTTCAATGGCATCCGGGGCTTCTACCACGTAAATTTCGGGATGCACCTCCGTGTTAAATACCAGATCGGGCAAATTTAATAAAGTAGCGGCATTTGTAGGATACACATCGCCCGTATTGCTTGCATTATTTGATCTCCAGGTATAGCCCAGCCAGTCACTTGCAAATTCAATGGCTTTATTGTCATGATGCTGCACCATATCCGAGCCAACATAAGCTCCTGATAGCAAAATATTACCACCGTTCCGTGCATAATCGGTCAGTTTTTCAATCAACGGCTCGCTGAAAGTCCTAAACACGAGGCTGTCTTTATCCAGCCATGAAGGTATACCTTTCTGTTTACCCATGATGACATTAACGGCGAAATAGTCTTCAATGTCCATATCACCCTCTTCGAATGCCTCCCTGCTGATCGACACGAAGGAGTAACCGGCATTGGTGATGGAGTTGCCGTGTATGGCCGGATAATTAAAGGTATTTCCAGCCACTACTTGTTTTTCGATATCACCATAGCTTGCACCCCACCCCGGGCTATCATCGTCTAACCAGGGTGAATCCCGGTGATAGTCATACTGCATACCGGTTGTAAACACCGAATATCCGTAAGGTATGGGCAGATCATCCCACCAGGTCATGCCGGCCATCTCGCCGGTATCAAAAACACCGGGACCACTGAGTCGGTCAAAACCATTGACAACCAACACGGTTTTCTGCCGGTCTGGCAACAGTGCCACGGATAAGGTTTCTGAAGAAAAGCTTTCTCCACCCCGATTAACGGCGCTCACCTTGAAGCTATAGCTATCGCCCCACGACGGCAGTTCAATATCGATATGGTTCGTATCAATTACCGCAACCTGGTCAAAGCCATGACCTTCCTGTTTCATATATACCTTGAAATAGTCTGGGGTGGCTGATGGTTCCAGCGGATCATCAACGCCCTGCCAGGAAAGCCTGATGGTTTTACCTTCTGTTTCGCTGATGGCAAACCGGGAAGGCGGCAAAGGTTGCACAACCGCTTCCCTGTCTTCATTATGTGCAATGAAGCGCAGGATACCTTTATATATAGCCCTGCCGGTTATGAACTGAAACCTCGGGTCAAGCCCATAGCGTATATCAGCCAGATTTTGATGGGAATACAGCTCCAACAGCATGGCAGGCACATTCGGACGCCAGGCTTCCGCGTATTGCCTGTCCCATATTGCACGGCTGGTCCATTGGGGGTTCACAGATGCCCTGATATCAGTAATCAACTGATCCTTGATAATGTCGCAGAGATCACGACTGGCCAGGCGCGATACACTATCCGGGAACAAACCGTCATCCCGTTGGGTACTATGAATGGCCAACGTACCTATTACCGAGTCAGCCGGTGTTACACCGGCATCCGTGTGAAAAGAAAACGACAGGTCGATGGGGATGTTTAATCCACTGACCTCCCTGTCCTCTTCAGGTCCCAGGGGAGCGCCCATAAGGTAATTTACCCACTCGCCGCGCGACATATAATCATCATTGTAGTCATTCATTCCTTCATTGAGCGAATAAACCAGCGAATCAGGCATTCCTGCATATTGCAAATAATACCTCGAAGCTTCAATATACCTGGGGCTATCACTAAGTCTCCATCTCGAGTCATCCGCATGTCCTGAAACAGGGGCTTGCTGAAATGTTGCATTTCCCTCCTCCCTGTCGGATTTAAGGTTTGGGATACCTTGCCCGGAAGCACGCCTGGCAATATTGCCCTTACCACCACCAAAACGTACGGCATCAGCTGTAACATAACCTTGATCTTCCGAATCGGTATACAGGATAACACTACCGGTATGCCTGTCTTTACCCCCGGAAAAATAAAAATGGCCCAGATAGATCCATGTACCAAAACCCATTTGCTGGTTCACCCTGAAACTGGCATTTCCACCTTTATAATTCACCACATAATGCGCATCAGGGATATTCTGTGATGATTCTGCCCAGGAAACATAGACAGCATAGCGCCCACTTTCAGGAATATCCGGGACATATACAAGGGAGTCGTCGGAGTTTGCAGGTATACGCAAATGATTGCCCATCCTGAAAGGATTATCGCCATCAAACAAGGTATCACGCAGCGCAAAACCTCCGGGTTGTATTTCCCAGTTATCCGCTTCAAAATCAACCATTAATTCAGACTGCCCGGAGGAGGAAGATACATCAACAACCACTTCATTGACCTGAATGTCACGTTCGCGCGGTATCAACACGTTGGCACCGGCATTCTCAAGCATGGGCGCAATGTACTTCACCACATATTCCATTGTCAGCATATCCTCAATGGCACCAAAAAGCCTCGCACGCTGCCATTGCCAACGATCCTTGCCTGCATCATAATAATAACCGTGACTATGCCAAACAGCAACGTGATTATCCGAAAGTCCGCCATCAAATCGTGGCTGTCTATTACGGCGCACAAGTGAGGGTACCGGCTCCCGGACACGTATCCGCATAGTGTCCCTGTCAACATGCCGATGGCGAAAATAATTCGGAATGAACTCCTTTAAGTGACGATCCCTGGCAAACAGCTCCATGTCATAATTCCTGAAGCGCCTGCCGAGCATATTCATTAATTCATTTTCAAGATATTGAATCCAGGGGTACCTGATGGGAAGGTGGGTTATTTCCGGAGTAAAAAATACCTGTATCAGCTCGTTATCCCGCTGAACATCAACACTGTCAATCCCGACAGGCCCGAGATGCATCCAGGGCGAAAAGAGTTGATCCGCCTCTTCCAGCCTGTTCTCTGCACGTCGTTGCATTCTGTCCTCCCCAAAAATCCAAAACTGCGCCCGCGCATCCGATATATTGGCAAAGGATATCAGAAATAAACCCAAAATCAATATTTTAATGAACTGTTGTGTCATTTTTTTAGCATGGGTTAACGGAAAAATGCCTTTCTTCACAAGAATTTACAAACACCAAAAGTATTAACTTTATATTAGAAAAAAGATAGTTTTTAAAAAATATTATTAATGCTTTCATTTTATTTTTACATTTGCTATGAAGAAATCTATGCAAAAACAGGAAGCTTAAATATATCATGAAACTCATTGCCGACACGGGTTCCACGAAAACCAACTGGTATTTGCTTGCCAACGCATCTGCTGATTCAACCCAATGTGCTACAGCAGGTATCAATCCTTTTTTTCAAACGCCCGCTGATATTATCAATACACTTGAAGATGAGTTTACACTGGATAAACACCGGGTTACGGTCATATATTATTATGGTGCGGGGATTACCAACCAGTCAAAAAAAGATCAACTATATGATGTTCTGCATCGCTTTTTCGGGATTGATGAAATTCACATTGAGAGTGATCTGATGGCTGCAGCCCGGTCATTATGTGGTGACAAAGAAGGGATAGCCGCTATTTTGGGAACTGGTTCCAACTCGTGTTATTTTGATGGGCGGACAATTGTTCACAATGTCTCCCCCCTGGGCTACATCCTTGGCGACGAGGGCAGCGGTGCTGTTCTGGGCCGTACATTGGTTTCTGATATTCTCAAGAATCAGTTTCCAAAGCATTTGAGTGATCTTTTTTTTGAAACCTATCAAACAACCCATAGTGAGGTAATGGAGCATGTTTACAGGAAGCCATTCCCCAATCGTTATCTGGCACAATTTACAACATTTTTACTTGACCATATACATCAGGAAAAGATCAAAGAGCTGGTGACAGAGAATTTTATCCGGTTTTTCAACAGAAATATTGCGCAATACCCACAATCATCCAGATTACCGGTTCATTTTACCGGAAGTATCGCATGGCACTTTGCGCCAATGGTCAAAGAGGCTGCTGCGCAAACGGGATATACAACGGGCAGGATCACCCAAAGTCCCATGCAGGATTTATTGGACTATCACAAATAAAATTATTTTTAATATGTTTATGCTTATAACATATTACAACTATTTCAATTTTTAGTATATTGGATGATGACAAAATCCGAGAGAGACACATATGAATTTGTAAGTATAACCGAATCCTCATCGGCCTTTGACGATCTGGAGAAAATGTCGGTTCATTCGATTGTGACCTCCATGAATCAGGAGGATAAGAAGGTAGCGGAAGCTGTGGAAAAGGCGTTGCCGGAAATTGAGCAGCTGATAGAGCTTATTTTTTCCAGGATGGAAAAGGGCGGCAGGGTTTTTTATCTGGGTGCCGGTACCAGTGGACGTTTAGGGGTGCTTGATGCATCTGAGCTTCCACCCACTTTTGGGGTTCCGGACACCATGGTTATTGGTTTGATAGCCGGTGGAGACAGGGCTTTGCGCAAAGCGGTGGAAGCCGCTGAAGATGACCCTGAAATGGCCTGGTCAGAGTTACAGGAGTATAACATCAATACACTCGATACTGTCATAGGTATAGCGGCTTCCGGGACCACGCCATATGTGGTAGGCGGTTTGAAGCGTGCCCGGCAACATGGCATCCTAACGAGCTGTATTACCTGCAATCCCGACTCTAAAATAGCCATGGAAGCCGAATACCCACTGGTAGTGGTTGTGGGACCGGAATTTGTAACGGGCAGTACCAGGCTAAAAGCAGGCACTGCACAAAAAATGGTACTCAATATCATCACCACAACGCTGATGATAAAACTGGGAAAAGTAAAAGGCAATAAGATGGTCAATATGCAGCTCACCAACAAAAAGCTTGTTGAAAGAGGCACCCGTATGCTGATGGATGAGCTGGGGCTTTCTCAGGATGAAGCGAGAGATAAACTGATCAAATATGGCTCTGTCAATAAAGCCATTGAAGCTTTAAAAGCATAACACCGAAACATAACTAATTATACTGTTTAAATTTGTTTTTCAATAATGCAACCAACTTAATTTCATTATATATCAATCCGTACAGTTGTTTATTTAAGTACACAGCAGAACAACCAAACAATTAATCAAACAAAAACAAGATGGCACGGGTCATTTCAAAGCATTTACAAACAGGGGGATGATTATATCACAGTGCGTTTGGCTTTACCGAACTTGCGATGCGCCCGCTTCATCTAACAAAAACACTAAACTTATTAACAGATGAAAAAAATCTTAGTTTTTATTAGTCTTTTCGTGTTTTTGTGCATACAGGTTTATGCACAGGAAAGGCTAATCCGGGGAACAGTCATCGATGTCACCGAAGACCTTCCGTTGCCGGGGGTAACAATCATGATCAAAGGTACCACTACCGGTACGACCACTGATGTTGATGGTAATTACGAAATCAGGGCGTCATCGGATGACACACTGATATTTAGGTTCGTAGGAATGGAAACCAAGGAGATAGAGGTTGGTGATCAGGATGTTATTGATGTAGGTTTAATGCCAACGGCAGCCACCCTGGAACAGGTGGTCATAACCGCATTAGGGATCCAAAGGGAAGAGCGGCAACTTACCGTAAATATTCAGCGTGTAGATTCAGAAGCGCTGGAAACCTCGAGACAGGAAAACCTGGTAAATGCCCTGCAGGGTCGTGTCTCCGGCGTACAAATTACCTCTACGGGTGGTGCACCCGGAGCGGCCAGCGAAATTATTTTGAGGGGTGCCACTTCGGTGGATGGTGATAACCAGCCTTTGTTTGTGGTTGACGGTATACCCATCTCCAACGCCAGTATCCGGGGCACTACCAACAGGGCGGCCGACATCAACCCCAATGACATTGAATCAATCTCCATCCTCAAGGGAGCAGCAGCTGCAGCGCTTTATGGTATTGATGCCGCCAATGGCGCCATTATTATCACAACCAAAAAAGGCAAGGAGGGTGTTGTTTCCGTTGACTTCAGCTCATCTACTTCACTCAGTAAGGTGGGGTCGCTGCATGATGTCCAAAACACCTACACCACAGGTGCAGCCGGGCTCTACAATCCAAATACATTTTCACACTGGGGGCCCAAACACCGAAGAAGCGATGAAGTCTACAATAACCTGGAAAATTTCTTTCAAACAGGTATGTCTTCAAAAATTGACGCCAATGTAAGTGGTGGCAGCGAAAACCTCAATTATTATCTGGCCGTTTCCAACCTTAATGAAGAGGGAATCGTTCCAAACACCCTTAATGAAAGACGCTCAGCCTTGCTTACGGGTACGGCCAATATTACCGACAAACTCACAATCACCACCAGGGCAAACATGATTAAGTCCCATAACCGCTACGGTATCGTTGAAGCAGCAGGGGGATGGCTTTCCAATGTCTATCGCTGGCCCCGTTGGGATAATATGGAAAACATATACAATCCCGATGGCAGCAAGCGACATGTATGGTATCCGTCGAGCGGCAATTTCGCAGATGTACCGGATAACCCGCTTTGGGTCGCCCACCATAATGTCAGAAACGACAACGTAGACAGGGCTCTTGCTTCAGCAAATATCAATTACGAAATCAATGACTGGCTTCGTCTGGATTACAATGCCGGACGTGATTATTTTTCACAACATTATAAAGCATTACGTGAATGGGGTTCCTCAGGAGCTGCCAATCAGGGCACCATTAGTGAGTTTAGCCGTGAAGTAGAGAAATTTACATCCACGGCCATACTTACAGCGGACCTCAATGTTACCAATGACCTTATGCTCACGGCATTGGTTGGTAACAACATACAGTCAGACTATTCGCTGAACAGCTTCATTGAAGGCGAAAGATTCAGAAACCCAACCCTCCATTCTATTAATAACCTCCAGGAGATCAGAACATCTCAATCAACATCAAGGAGGCGTGTAGTGGGTGTTTTTGGTGACATCACCCTGGATTACAAGCGATTCCTGGTACTGGGTGCCACAGGCCGTAACGACTGGTCATCAACGCTGCCCCTGGAGAACAGGTCCTTCTTTTATCCTTCTTTCAGTTTTGCTTTTATTCCTTCTGAAATATACGAGGGTGATCTCAGTGATGTGTTTTCTTTCGCCAAACTGCGGGCAAGCTATGCGCAGGTTGGTAAAGACGCTCCTCCGCACCGGCTTACCCAAACACTGACCCAGTTTTACGGCATCAACGAAGGCTGGCGAAACGACCCTTTTGCCGGCAATCCCATGTTAAAACCGGAGATCACCACCGAGTTTGAAATCGGTGTTGACATGAGATTCTGGGAAGGGTTGTTTAATGTGGACCTGACTTACTACCAGCGTAAATCAGACGACCAGATCATTCAACCACGTGTAACACCTGTTACCGGTGCTATTCTGCAAACCGTAAACTCAGGCTCTGTCGAAAACAAGGGGCTTGAACTCCTGCTTATCAGCAATATCATCAGACGGGAGGAGATGGCGTGGAAAGTCACCCTCAACTCTTTTGGTAACCGTTCCAGGCTAACCAAACTATTTGGCGACCTTGTGGAATTCCCTGTCACATACGGACAGGTGTCGTCACAGGCCATAGCCAGTTCCTGGCTCGGAGAACCCCTGTTTGGAATCGTTGGCACCGACTATGCACGTACCGACGATGGTACTATGATCGTGGATGAAGAGGGCTATCCAATTATTGATACAGAAAAAAGATACATCGGCAACCGGGAACCAAAAGTCTATTTTGGACTGGATAATAATTTCAGATACAAAAACTTTGAAGTATCTTTCCTTATTGACGGAACTTATGGCGCTGAGATCATGAATGCTACCAGTCAGCTCCTGATATCAAGCGGTAATCATGCCATGATGGAAGACTACCGCCATGAAGAGATGATTCTTGATGGAGTGGTTGAACAGGAAGACGGATCTTATAAGCCTAATGAAAAACCAATCATACTTGACCGCGAGTTTTTCCAGAATTATTATATACAGGCAGGCACAAACTTTGTTGAAGAAGCCTGGTGGGTCCGCCTTCGGAATGTAAACTTCATGTACTATCTTCCTGAAAGTTTGACAGACCGGCTTGGAATGACCAGGGCATCTGTGTTTATCAATGGACAAAACTTGTTTTTATTGACCAATTACTCCGGTGGCGACCCGGAAGTAAATAATGCAGGACCGGGAGGCGGTGCCAGCGGTGCAGGAACAATGGGCGTTGATTATTTCCAGGTACCAAACCGCAAAGCTGTCACTTTTGGTTTTAACGTCAATTTTTAACACCATTTTTGCATAACCTAAATATAAAATATATAGCAATGAAAAAATCAGTTTTAATCCTTTTATTTACAGTGTTGTTCTGGGGTTGTGAGGATTTCCTCGACGTGAATGAATCCCTTGACAACGATGAAAGGACAACCCCAAACTATATGCTTCCGGCGGTGCTCGGTAACATGGCATATGCCCACTATGGTCAGGCTGAAACCACGGCCTACATCACACAATATGTAACCACTGAATTTGGCACACATGCGGTCAAAGATCGCTGGGATTACAGAGGCATACTCAGATATGGTGCTTGGCGGAGACACTATTTTGACGTAGCCGGAAACGCCGTTAAAATGATTGAATTCGCGAAAGAAGAAGGTTCGCAAAACTATGTTGGTGTCGGGAAGACCATGAAAGCCTTTTCTTTCCTGACTGCGACCGACATGTTTGGCGACATGCCTATAAAAGATGCCTTTACAGGCATTTACAACCCGAAATATGATCCGCAGGATGTTGTATATGCCGAAACCGAACAATATCTTGACGAAGCGCTTGAAGCCCTGAGCCAGGCAAGCGAAACCGACCGGTCAATGACCGCTTCGGAAGACCATATCTACCAGGGAGACATTCAGAAGTGGATATCCTTTACTTATGCGATTAAGGCACGCATGAAGCTTCATACGGCCAATTTTACCAACAGTTATGATGAAGTCCTGGAGCTGGTCGATCTGGCTCGCAACAACTGGTCAGAGCCTTACTACGATTTCATAAGCGAAGCCGACAGTGACTGGCACAGAAATCTATGGGGACCATCCCGGCCAAGCCCGCAATGGGATTTTGCCGAAATACGGAATATATTGAACTCCTCTGTCCATACCGATTTCTTTATGCATGCCATGACACTGTCAGGTGAGCACGATCCCCGGTTGTACGAACTAACCACACCCGGTGAAAATGGCAACTATTTCTCTGTCCCCGCCAGCGAAGGCCGTGGAGCTCTTGACATGGAAGATTTCGCCGTCCTCTATAACGGCTACTGGACAAAGGATGATTCCCCGATGATATTTATCACTGATGAAGAACTAAGTTTTATTGAGGCCGAAGCCGCTTTTTATGCAAATGACAAAGCACGCGCATACCAGGCTTACCTTGATGGGATAAACAGGAACTTTCTTCGACTCGGGATTCCGGATGACTACAGCAGCTACAAAGAATCACCAGCAGTGGCCCAGAGTGCTGATGAACTGGAAATCGCTGACATTATGATGCAAAAATATATTGCATTGTATTTGCAACCTGAAACCTGGGTCGATATGCGTCGCTACCATTACGCACAACATGCCTATCCCGAATTGGAATATCCGGCCAATGCACTCGACATTTACGAAGGCGAATGGATCAAGCGCATGCCTTACGATCCACAAACAGAGTACATCTACAATCCCAATGAAATAGAACGTCTGGGAGCCCGCGACGACCTGTGGGTGATAACACCGTTTTGGTGGATAGAAAATTCAACATTGTCAAACTAAATAAACCCGACATACGATGAAATCATTCATAAAAATATTCGGATTGTTGTTACTAACCGCCTTGTTTGCCTGCGAAAAAAATGACCCTCTCGCTGACCAGGGAGAACTGACAGGCAATCAGGCCCCCTTTAACCTGCTGGCTCAAATACCTGACGCCGAAGTAGGTGATACCGTTATACTTCGGACAGTATGCTGGGCTGTTGATGACAACATCACTCAAGTTAACTTTTACCATGAAGGGGTTAAGTTAAGGACCTTTGAAGTAACAATGACCTTTCAAACGGAAGATGATATGTTTGATTTGAAAGCTGTCGTGCCGCAGGATTCGATATTTATTGACCGGACCCATATTGCCGGATACCCTGAAGAAGGATCATCCCTGTTGGATTATTACCAGACACTTCAAAACGCTTACGTGTTCGAACACGATTTTGTTGTACCGGAAGTGTACGGAAAACTTGATCAAACAAACGAAGCCTTAATCCAGGATATCGACGATGATGTCTTTCATTTAATTGTAGAAGAATTCAGCACTTTATTTAACAGAGCCGCCATGATCGAAGCATTTCCGGAAATTAACGAATTCTCCCTCGAATACTTTATTGTTGATGATGACGGCTTCTATACCGGTGAGATCACCGAAGCAGCCGAACAGTATATTACAGACAACCTGGATAAAGCTTTGATGCAGGATTTCCTGAAGGAAGCGGAGGCCAGTGACAATACCAGGGTCACAGCTGAGTCTGAAGCTCTCCTTGACGATAATGATTCCGGTCTAAGTTCCCTGAGAACATTCCGTGTGCTTTAGAAATTATAAAACATATCAGATATGAAAACAAAACATATTTTTCGCATCATCTTTCTCTTTACTTTGTCAGTCATATGGATCACTGCGTGTGAAAAGGAGGAAGATAAAATCTGGGGTGATGTAACCATAGGATTTTCAATTGTGGATGAAGAAGAACTTACAGCCCCGGCAGAGGCAGAGTTTATCAATCAATCAAAACATGCCGAATCCTATCACTGGGTGTTTCCCGGGGGACGCATTATGGAAAGGGGTGAAATAACCGAAGACTCGGTTACGACAGACATTCAGCCCGACCAGGTCTATTACGCCTTTCCGGGGGATTACCATGCTACATTAACCATCACTGCTGATGGTGAAGAGCAAACGTACACCCATGATTTTACGGTGGAAAAGCCGCAACCACAAATCACCCATGAGCCATCGGGTATTGTATACGATGACACGGTCACTTTCAGCGTGGAATTTTTTGAATATCCGGAACTGCAAGACGAGGTTACTTACAACTGGGACCTGGGTAATGGCGAAACTTCGGAAGAAGCAAATCCATCTACCACCTATAATCCACCCGGTGAATATACCGTAAGTGTAGAGGTTTTCGATGGCATTGAAACCCTGCAGGCATCCCTGGACATCAACGTGCAGGCAGAGGTCGCCAAAACTTTGTATTTCACAAATGCCCTTGATCAGAGCATACATAAAAAGATGCTCTATTCGGATACCGACCTGCCACATGAAGATGTACAGATTGACGTCGGGTTACACCCGTTGTCCCTTTCTGTGCATGAACAAAGGTTAGTTATTACGGTAGCTGGCGATAATATCACGTGGTCTCCTGAAGACACCCCTGCCGACGGTAACATTTTCACCACGAACCTGGAAGGTGGCAACCGATGGACCATAACCGCACCCGGACCATTGCCCGATCATGACTACAGGGACGATCCTTTTGTTGGCACAGTAGGTCCGGATGGCACAGTATATTGGCTCGACAGATTTCAGGGCGCACGCCAGATACATTATACTGAGCAAGATGCCGATTACCCCGAGCCTTATATTTTCGACCAGGCCAGTGAAGGCAGCGAGCTGGCGGAGGCCATTGGTGTTGTCTCGGCATACGGCTGGACAGATGGAGCGATAAGAATCGTTGACGGAGAAATTTGGTATAGCAAACACGGAAGCGGCCGTGGCCTCTACCGGTTTACCATGGAAGGCGATTATATCGACAAGTTCGAAAATCTGTTTGACCTCAAGATCAGAACCTTTGACGTAGACCTGGAGAACGAGCGGATATATTTCGCCGTCAACATGGAAGCAGGTGGTTATGAGCCTGGCTTGTACTATTCCGACATCAACGGGCAAAACATTCAGCTTATCGATCCGCTTGAGGGTTTCTCGATGCAGGGCGGTGAAACCGAAAGAACGTTTGTAACTGAAATAGTTGTTGATGCAGAGGGTGGATTTATTTATTATCCTTTCAGGCACGCAGAAGATATCGATATTGAGGGAGAAATCATTGGTGATGGAAGCCTTTCGGGTATTAAACGCTGGAAAATGGACGGCAGCGAAGAACCTGAATTTTATGTAACCGATGTCCTTCCTTATGGTATCGGTATAGACCATGTAAAAAGGTAAAATACTAATAAGCCGGCAGAAGCCTGTTATGCAGGCTTCTGCCTCTAATTTATGTAATCTCATGTTGAAAAAAATCCTATTTATTGTTGCCATCCTGCAGTTTATACTTACACCCTCGAAAGCTGAACCAATGGAAGAGGTGAGAGCGGTTTGGCTGACAAGTGTATACAATATTGACTGGCCCCACAGTACATCCGTATCAGCCATAAACCAGCAAAACAAACTCAAAGAAATGTTGGATGTCTTACAGGAAACCAACATCAACACCGTATTATTTCAGGTAAGACCAAATGCCGATGCACTTTATAACTCAGCGTATGAGCCCTGGTCGCACTGGATTACAGGCACACGCGGAGAAAAGCCGGATTATGACCCCCTCGCACTGGTGATTCAGGAAGCACACAAAAGAGGAATGGAGGTGCATGCCTGGCTTAACCCCTACCGGTATGAAAATATTGCCGGTCAATACGCCGGTATGCCCGGCGATTACTCAGAAACACACCCGGAACTTATCTTTACACATAACAATAAAACCTATTTTGACCCTGGAATCCCGGAAACCACGCAACTGATCAAACATATCATTGTTGATATGATCCAAAACTATAACCTGGATGGCGTGGTTTTCGACGATTATTTTTATCCCTCGGGAATGCCTCTCAGCGCTGACCAGGAAACATGGGACAGCTACACCACAGAAGAGCTGGAAGAACTAATATTACCATATTATCCGACCCTTACAAGGGGCAACTTTCGCAGAGCATCGGTCAATACTATGATCAAAGAGGTTAATGATACCATTAAGGATATTGATCCGCATATGGTATTTGGGGTCAGCCCTGCCGGTATCTATTCTACCCAGGCCTCAGCCGCCGCCAACTGGGACACCACACTACCACCGGGAATTACCGGTGCTGATAACTATAACACCATTTTCTGCGATCCACTGGCATGGCTGCACGACGGTTCTGTCGATTATCTCTCGCCACAGCTGTATTGGAAGATCGGTGGTCCACAGGACTATCTTACCCTGGTGGAATGGTGGGGGGAAGAATGCGAGAAAAAAGGAAAACATGCCTACCCCTCCATTGGCACATACCGCCTGCCGACGGATAAAGACGCTGAATCATTCATGGATCAGATTGGTTTATTTTTTGAAAGGATCAAAGACAGTATCATCCACCGGGATAAGCCAGCAAAACGCAATGTTTATGATCTGGATGAAATTGAAAATCAAATCCTGGCAAACAGAGACAATATGGATAACAATGTGCTGGGAAGCATCTTTTTTAGCACCAGAGACCTGACCAGTCGTGTTCCCGACCTGGCACCCTTCCTTGCAGATGGCGTTTTTGCCGACAAAGCCATTTTCCCGGAAATTGAATGGTTCCCATCCATCCAGCCCGGGGCACCCCAAATTACTGAGATCGGTTCCATCGGAGAAGACCTTGATGCCGCTGCCATCAGTATTGGCAACTCACCGGCAACACGCTACCTGCTATATGGCTGGGAGGAGATGCCCACAAGCAAAAACATGAAAAACCCGGATTTTTTACAAGTGGTATTTGGAACAGACCTCGCGCTATTTTATCCGGAAAACAACACCTATTTTGCCGTGGCTGAATTTTTACCAAACAGGCAAATTGGCTCCATGTCAGATAATGAACATTTTGAGTATATTGATCCGGTCGGGGTCTTAACTCCTGACGATGAAACTGTTTGCGATATGTCAGCATTTAGCTGGACCGAATTTGAAAACAGCGACTCCTATCAGGTGTTGATCGCCAGGCAGGAAAAACCTTCCCTGATAGAATACACCAGTCCCTTATTAAACGATACTCAGTTCAACCTGCCCAGCGGCCTGATCGAAGGACAGGAAAGCTATGTGTTCAGAGTCAAAACCTTATCAGACAACAATGTCTCTTATTCAGCACCCTCCCACTTTGATACAGGCTACCCGGCATCAACAACCATGAATGCACCTACAGACAATGAGGAAGATGTAAACCTGCAAACCACTTTCCAGTGGGATATCGTGCCTGACATCCTGCATTATCACCTGCAGGTCGCGACCGGCGATACCTTTGATGAAGAAAACCTTGTGATTGATCTCTATCCCATTACAAACAATTTTGTCAGTCCGGAACTGGAAGAAGCCGGTACTTTACATACGGCCAGGGTAAGGGCAGTAAATGAATGTGGATTTGCCCGCTGGTCAGTTCCGCACAGCTTTATAACCACCGAAGAAACCATCGTCTTCAGTCCGGACAATAAAATACTTGAAGTATATCCCAACCCCGCATCAGACCAATGTTCCATAAAGTACCCCTACCATGTGCAACAGCGCAGCATCAATATCTATAATTCAGACGGACAGTTGATGAGAGACATACACAAAAGCAATGAAGCCAACACTGACAGTATTGATATTTCAATGCTGCCGGCCGGTTTGTATATTCTGCGGGTACATACTGATGACGGAGAACAATTCGTGGTTAAACTATTGAAAAACTAATAATAGTTAACAGATAATGATTTTAATCTTAAAAAAGCTATCATGAAAGCACGCAACACAAGATGGTATACGGATACATACAAAGTTATCCTGATGTATTCACGCTTGATGCTGATATCCGGGCTCTTACTTTTATTATCAGGAGCAACATTTGCCCAGCCAGAGGCAGTAGGCGATCCCATTGTATTGGCAACCTCGGATTCGACAAACTACCTGAACCCCAAATGGTCACCAGACGGAAGCACCATTGCATTCTCATCTGACAATTACAATGGTATCTGGCTGATTGGCCCCAACGGTGAAAACATGCGTATACTGAGTAAAGACCCTGGCATCGGCTTTGGCTATTCATGGTCACCCGGAGGAGATTTTATTCTGGCCCGGTACTCACAGTATAACCTATTGCGTAGATTCCAGAGTGTGAAAGTTATTGATGTAAAAAGCGGTGAAGCTGATGTGCTGGTTAAAAGGACAAGAAACATCAGGACGCTGCCCTCCTGGTCGCTGAATGGTTCGCATGTTGCGATACCCCTTGGAGATGATCCACAATATATTACTTCCGGGGAGCTTGAAGAACGTGCCATCCCGGATAAATCCGGGAAAGTGGTCTTTTCGGTTCAGGGACAGCTATATGTTGCCGATCCTGAAGTGGCAGCTGAAAGAGTGATCCTCGATTTTGAGAGGCGCAACATCATTGGGTTGAGCCTCTCGCCTACCGGCGATAAGGCTGTCTTTCAAGTCACCGGAAAAGGACTTCATATCATCAATACAGACGGGAGCAACCTCAAACAAATTAGTTATGCCGAACAACCCACATGGACACCTGATGGTCAATATGTTATCGCAACACTGATTAAAGATGATGGTTATCAGATAACCGCCGGAGAACTCTACGCCATTAACGTAAAGACAGGAGATGAAGTCCATCTGACACCCCATACGAATCTGATCGCCATGAATCCCTCCGTATCTCCATGCGGTAATTGGGTTGTTTTTGACAATCCGGATGATGGTAATATTTATATGATGGAAATCAAGTTAAATAAATGAAATTTTTAAGCACCAGCTTATAACAATGTTTCTCTGGATAAGGAATAAGTAGTTACTATGTAATAACAGAATACCTTTTTTACGCTACTACTCTTGTTCAGAACATAAGTTTTAAACATATATCAGCAATGAAAAAGCATCATACTAAGGATTTACATTGGCATATAATTTATATCGCTTTCTGTGTCATGGTCTTACCGGGGTTCTCCATACAGGCACAAGAGGTTACAGGGCTGGATGACTGGACCTTATATATAGATCAGGGGCACAGCCAACAAGAAAATATGGGTTTGTTTGGTTACTCAGAGGCGGAAAAAGTTTTGCGCGTCGGTTTGGCTCTACGTGATTTTTTTGAAGACGAAACAGACATTGAAGCGGTTTACACCGCACGCGAAACTGACGATGATTATATTTCTCTGGCAGGTCGTGTGACTGATGCGAATACCCTGGCAACCGATTTTTATTACTCTATTCACAGCGATGCAGGGCCGCCACAGATCAACAGCACGTTGATGCTCTGGGGAGGCTGGAAAAGCAATGGTGAACTGGTTGAAAAAACACCGGAAGGAGGGGCTGATTATGGTGCCATCCTCGACTGGGACCTGACCGGTGCGATGCGCATAGAGCGTCGTGGAAACTATGCTGACAGGGTTTTTTACCAGGGTGATGTGCATCATCACGAAAATCAATGGCCTTATCTATATGTAAACCGACACACGAATATGGCTTCGTTGCTTAGCGAAGCAGGATTCCATACCAACCCCGGTCAACAGATGCTCAACCTGAATGAAGAATGGAAAGTTCTGGAAGCCCTTTCGGCTTACCGCTCCTTTCTCGAATGGCATGATATCGACAGACCTGCCATTGGCATTGCCACAGGCATCATCAGAGATATTGAAACAGAAAAAGCATTGAATGATGCAACCGTAACCATTGGCGACCAAAGTTACACTACGGATGGCTGGGAGTCACTATTTCATGAATATTCAGATGACCCGGAGCAGCTTCGCAACGGTTTCTATTTTATCCAGGGCCTGGAACCCCTGGATACACTGGAAGTTGAATTCTCCAAAGAAGGATACCAGACGCTGATCGTTGACCTCGTTATTGAATCAGACCCCAATAACCTTACCGAATATAACCTTAGCTTCCTGGATGTGGAAATGACTTCAATGATCCCTCCGGTAGTAGAATCCGTAGAGCCTGCAGAAGAACTGGACGAATTGATTCCGGGAACGCCGCTTGTAGTCAATTTTAGCCGGAAAATGAACCAGGAATCGGTCGAAGATGCCATTGACATAACACCCGAGGCTGATATCTCCTTCTCCTGGGAGGATCAATTTACACTGGAAATAAACACTTCCCAGTTCGAATACCTTGAAAACTACACACTTACCATTGACGGCGACATTGCCAAAAACGCCTTAACCGATCAGTTTCTCGACGGGAATGAAGATGGAGAAGAAGGTGGCAACTTTGTGTTAGATGTAACTATGTCAGATGAAGATACGGATCCGCCTTTGCTGCTTGCATATGTACCCGCCGAAAATGCACCGGCGAGATCATCCCGCCCCATCATCAGGCTGAATTATGATGAGGAGATCAACGAAGAAAGCATCACCGGGGAGGCTATCATCCTGCAAGATGTAACCAACGATGTTCCGGTTGAAGGTGTTATTCAACACAAAGTGGTTGATGATCAGAGTGTTTTACATTTCTTCCCAACCGAAGATCTGGAAGCAGACAACAGCTATACGGTTGAGGTTGCTGAAGGCTTGTCTGATATGTTTGATAATGAAACTGAGGCTTTCAGTTTCCAGTTTTATGTCCTGGAGCAAGAAATTACCGAGCAAACAGTCATTGACGACTTCAATTCCGGAATCAATAATTGGTGGCACCCGCAACAGGCAGGACAAACTGAAGGGATCGTAACAGAACAAACTTATCGCGAATACAATCCCACTGTTGTAAACCATTCTGTTGAAAGTACAGGCAGCATGAAGCTCAACTATGCATGGGATGATAGTTATGCCGGAACTCCTTATATTCGCCTTTATCTGCCTCCCGGTGCATCACAAAATACCAACCGGTTTAATGTTGATGATGTCTTACAGGTGTATGTATTTGGCGATGGTTCCGGAAATGATTTCCGTATGGTGATCAGTGATGGGGCGAACGAACTGGAAACAACCAACTGGAAAACTATTGACTGGATCGGATGGAAGCTGGTGAGCTGGGATTTGGCAAACGATCCCGTCGTAGCCTGGTTTGGCGGCGATGGTGTTCTTGATGGGACAAACTTTTATATGGATGGCTTCCATATTCGCGAAGGTGAAGATGCTAAAAGCACGGGTGCTTTCTACTTCGATCACCTGCATTTTGTGAAACGCGAAGATGTAAACTACCCCACCGAGCTCTATGAAAATTTCCAGGATTATGATGACTTCACAACCAACCTATTTCCCTGGATAACGCTGGATGTGGATGGCGACATCACCTGGAACCCGCAGGGATTTACTTTTCCCGGGTCAGGAGAGCCCTATGCCTATAAAGTAATGAATCCGGAAGAAACAACGCCTCCCATCACTGATGATCATCCGCCCGTGGATGGCGACAAATACCTCATCGCTATGATGTCGCAAACCCCTGATGAAAACAAATGGCTTATATCACCACAACTAAAGATCACCGAATTATCAGAACTGCGTTTCTTTGCCAAATCTATTGAAGTAGCTGAATTTGGACCGGAGCGATTCCGGGTGCTTGTATCCATGGATGATGAGGAGACCTTCGAATTCAACCCGGATCATTTCATGACAATATCAGAAGGGGATTATGTGGAAGCGCCAGCCGAATGGACAGAATACGCCTACTTTCTGGGTGATTATGCCGGGGAGGTCATCCGCTTTGCTATTCAGTATGTGTCGCACGACGACTACATGCTGATGCTTGATGCCATTGAGATAGCTCCCGCGCAAACTTATACTTTAAGCCTCGATGCACTACCTGAAGAGGGAGGTAGCGTAAACGGTGCGGGCGACTATGCCGAGGGACAGCAAGTTGAAGTAGATGCGGAACCGGTTACAGGCTATCATTTTGTTGAATGGACAGACCAGGATGGCAATGAGCTTGGAACGGATGAAACCTATAGCTTTACCATGCCAGACGAGGATATACACATTACAGGACATTTTGCAAAAACAGCATATTCGGTCAGTGTAAACCTGGACCCGGAAGAAGGCGGAAGCATCGAGGGGGAAGGTATGTATTTTTATGAAGATGAGGTGACCATGGAAGCTATTCCTGCAAACCAGTATATCTTCGAATACTGGAGCGACCGTGATGGCAATGTGTTATCTGAAGAAGAAGTCTACATGTTCTCAATGCCGGCATTTGATTTACAACTAAATGCCCATTTTGAAATTGCCAGCAGTATAGTAGAAGCAGAAAAGGGCAATGTGTTAATTTATCCCAACCCTGCAGATTATTATCTGTATATTGAAGCCCGGGAATCGATCAAAGAATTGACTATCCATAACACAGAAGGGCGCCAGGTGCTTCATGAGCCTTCGGAGTCCAAATCGTTAAAACTAAATATATCAAACCTGGAATCAGGGCTTTACATTATTGAAATAAAAACAGGGAACACCACCACACAACGTAAATTTCTCATTAACAAATAATTAAGTGCTTCTCAAATTCTTTTTACTAACCTAAAACCATTACTTATGAAAACACAACTTACATACTCAATGATGATGGCGATGCTTTTCCTGGTGATCAGCAGCGCACAAACCTTTGCACAAGGTGCATTGGACAACCGGGATGAAGATCATCCCAACTTTTCGTGGATTGACGATTTTGAAGAAGATGTGGCCTCATGGTGGAACCCTGAAGGGTCAGGACAAACAACAGGTATTATTCTCGAAGACGATGAGGGAAACCTAATAACTTACAGAGAACACGAAACAGATATCGTGAACCCTGCCACGGGCAGCACAGGATCGATGAAACTGGCCGTGGTCTGGGATACTGATGTTGAATGGGTCGAGCCCACAGACGCTGGTAGTGCGAGCCATTATATCAGAGAGTATATGCCTGCAGGAAATGCCAATGTGGAAGGGAAAAGGTTCCTTCCCGGACAGGCCCTCGAAATATTTGTTTATGGCGATGGATCTAACAACAGGTTTAAGCTGATGGTAAGGGACGGGGCAGCCCAACTGGAAGGGTCACAATGGTTTGATATTGACTGGACAGGCTGGAAGAGATTAACATGGGATTACAACGATGCGGCCAATGTGTTTGGTTGGGTAACCGGTGATGGGGAGATGACAGAAGGAAACCCTTTCTATTTTGACTCAATTCATATCACCCGTGACGAAGCAGGCACAACCACAGAAGGCATGTTTTATTTCGATGACCTTAGAATCGTGGATCCTTTCAACGTAGACTTTAACATTGCTGACGCCGATGGTACAGAAGTGATTGCCATCAATAACGAAACCTATGATGCAGGGCAAACTGAATTTGAATTGTTCCCGGGAGAACATGAATATTTTGTACATAAAGATGGTTATGAAACTCATTATGGCACATTTGAGATAGACGATGAAGACATAACCGTTGATGTTACCCTCACGGAAGGCAATGATCCTGAATATAATGTTGATTTTACCGTGATGGATGAAGAAGGAGACCTGATCGATAATGCAGAAATAACCATTAATGACATAGAATATGATGCCGGCGTTTATGATTTTGAGCTCACACCAGGTTTTTATGACTACGAGGTAAGCACCAATATCCATTTTGACGCTGTTGGTAATTTCGCCATTATTGATGATGAGCTATTTCTCAATGTTGTATTGGAAGAGATTCCTGACCTTTATGATAAAGCCTTCCTGAGCTGGGATGTAGCTTCCACAGCCTCTACACCGGAATTTCGCGAAGAATATTACAGCGTGTGGATGGGAAACGCAGGGGACGATCCGGAAGACTTTTGGATGATCTTTGATGAAACCCTTGATGCTGACGAACCAAACTGGGAATACCAGCACCGTCGCATCGAAGTATCAGAATACAGCGAAGAAAACATTCAAATTGCCTTCAGACATCATAACATCACTGATAACGATCGCGTTGTAATAGATAATGTAGCATTAGAAGGCATAAACGTGAACGATGAAGATGAATATGTCTTTCATGAAACTTTTGAAGGTGGCATACCGGATGATTTCGACCCGGAGGATCCGGAATATGATGAAGGCTGGTTACCTGAAGAATGGGAAGCCGTAGATGCCGATGGAGATGATTTCAACTGGTATTTTGCTATCCATGTTGAACAGGATTTGTCCTATAAAGCACACATGAGAAGCCAATCCTGGGATCCTACCGAAGGGCCACTGACACCCGATAACTGGCTTTTCAGCCCTGCCATTCAAATGCCTCTTGTTAATTTCTATAATGTTTCATTCAACATTGTGGACGATGAAGACAATCCGGTTGACAATGCTGTTATCACCCTGGACGATGTTACTTACGACCCGGGGCAGTACGAATTTTCACTTACCAATGGTGAATATGATTATTCAATCAGCAAAGAAGGACACGAAACAGTAGATGGTTCATTCGTTATTGACAGCGAAGACGTTGAAGTTGATGTGGTATTACCATTGATACCAATGTATGAGGTTACCTTCAATGTAGATATGACCTATGCTGAGGATTTCGAACCAGGTGAAACAAATGTATACATGACCGGATCCTTCCCTGCATGGGATTGGGATGTACCGGGAACACATGAAGCACAACAACTGGATCCGACCGATAATGTATTCATTTTTACCCGCACACTTGAGCTGCCTGCAGGTACCTACCAATATAAGTACTTTGACGGCCCATCATTTGATGACGGTGAATGGCCGGGTGATCCAAACCGGGAGGTTGAAGTGGAAGGCGAAATGGTTGTTGAAGATTTCTTTGGCAGCATGGACGATCCCACCTTCGTAAATGACACTGAAGCTGAAACGATTCATATCTTCCCCAATCCGGCTCGTGATATCGTGAATATCAATTCAGGAACCAACATCCGGGAAATCAGCGTTTACAGCATGAATGGCCAGCTCGTGTATGAAACAAGTGTGGATGCCAGCACATTCAATATAAATCTCAATAACCTGAATCCGGGCATGTACCTGATACGCATCACAAGCGATGAAAGCCATTCGGTTCACAAACTGCAAATCACAAAATAATGACCATTATGTTTCTTTACATCATAACTTGCGAAAATGACAGATAAGGGTTTATAGCAAATCGGGTGCTGACACGCTGCTATAACAGTTGGTCGATCATAAACGAAGGTTAACCCGAACAATAAGTAAAAGCATAGCAACAAATGTAAAGAAACAACAACAAAAGCCTGTCTATCAGTTACTAGACAGGCTTTTGTTTTGTTTTATCAACCACCGGAAGTAATTACACAAAAAGAAACATCCATGTCGAAGATTTCGATGATTCAAAAACAAAGGTTTTAACACATAAGGGAATGACCACTAAAAATCGAAGCTGGAAGCTGGAAGGAAGAAAGCCAATAGCAGACCCAAACTTT
>JAWLDT010000024.1:24056-27124 GCA_041686485.1 Bacteroidales bacterium
ACATTTAGACATTCCGACATTCCGACAAAATATACATACAAATGAAAAAACTTATTATTCTCCTGGTCATGTGCTTATTTGTCAACCCATTAAGCAGCCAGGTAAAGACTGGTATAGAAGTGCTCAGGGACAATGATTTTGAATCTTTAAAGGGCAAACGCGTGGGACTGATCACGAACCCCACCGGCGTAGACCGTCATCTGCGTTCTACGATTGACATCCTGGCCGAAGCACCTGATGTGGAGCTTGTTGCGCTTTACAGCCCGGAACACGGTGTTCGCGGTAATTTCCCGGCCGGTGAATACGTTAAGAATGAAGAAGACGCCCGAACCGGAGTACCCATGTTCAGCCTTTATGGCTCCACACGCAAACCCACCTTTGAAATGCTCACTGGTTTGGACGTACTGATATATGACATTCAAGACATTGGATCACGCTCCTATACATACATCAGCACGCTGGGGTTGGCCATGGAGGCCGCTGCCGAAAATGGCATCCTGTTTATGGTGCTCGACCGGCCCAATCCACTGGGAGGACAAAAATTTGAAGGACCACTGGTGGAAGATGATTTTATCTCCTTCGTCAGCCAGTTTCCTATTCCCTACGTTCACGGTTTTACCGTGGGTGAGCTGGCCCACTTCCTCAACGAAACCGGCCTCCTGGAAGGTGGCATTAAAGCTGACCTTGACATTGTCGAGATGAAAGGCTGGGAACGCAATATGTCCTTCGAAGACACCGGCCTGCCCTGGGTGATGTCGTCGCCACATATACCACATGCCCATTCAGCCTACTTCTATCCGGTATCAGGCATCCTGGGTGAGCTGTATATTATCAATATCGGGGTTGGTTATACGTTGCCATTCCAGGTTTTCGGCACCGAATGGCTGGATGATGCTGAACTGCTGGCAGAACGTCTCAACAAACTCGATATCCCGGGTGTCAGGTTCCGGCCAATACATTTCAGACCATTCTATACGAATATGGAGGGCAAAAACATGCACGGTGTGCAGGTGCACATGACAGACCTGCAGCAAACCTCACTTTCGATCATCCAATTTTATGTAGTTCAGGAAATATACCGAATGCACCCGGAACACGATATCTTTGATCTCGCGCCCGAGCGCATAGAGATGTTTGATAAGGTTTGCGGCACCGACAAGGTCAGAAAGGCCTTTGGTGAAAGATTCCTGGTTGAAGACATATTGGATCTCTGGACCAAAGATATTGAAGGCTTTTTGGAAGAAGCCAGGCCATATTTCCTTTATTGAATGATGATTTTCAGTGTTTTATTGATCTGATTGCCATTCACGCGTAAAAAGTATATGCCCGGCGCCTGTCCCTCAAGATTGATATTTTTGTTGAATTGACCACTGACGCTGATGGTCTCCATCACCTGACCTTTCATACCTGAAATGCTGATAATATGTGGTTTATTTAGGTGACCTTCGACAGTAAACCTGCCGGAGCCTGGATTCGGGTAAACCTTTATACCAGTATCTTCAGTCCCCGATACACTTGTATCATCTTCCTCCACGGTGATGACAGCATCCACCTCAAGTGCTGTAGGCGGATCAGTTTGTTCAACACCTTCGGGAAGCGTAAAGGTTGCCATTGCATCGTAATCACCAGGTACATCTGCTGCATAGTTTTCTGATTCCCAGTCAAGGTCAACGGTATGCGTATTATTGGCCGAATCGGTGATGGTTGTATGCTGGCTTAACATAGACAGCGCTTCCTCTTTTGACGTGCCATACGGCACCGTGATGTCATCCACACCTTCAATCTGGGAGATCACCACATCTTCAAATACCTGATCATAAGATACAATACGAATTCCATCAGCCACCACGTACTGGTTGGTAGTAGCACCTGCAGTAACCCTGACAGTTTCGTCGGATGAGCCGGAAAAATTGAACGTGCCAATGTGGTTCCACATGGAGCCACTAATGGTTTGATCTACCGCGACTTCTGTGACCCCGTCAGCGTGGGTAATAATGAAAGGCGTATCTTCGGCTCTGTTGACATGAGATGTCCACCAGCCATAGACTTCGTACTCAGCAGCTTCTGGAAGGTCCAGCGGAAATTCATAATACTCCTCATGTGAAGCCAGGCCATGCAGCATGGATGGAGATTCCCAGTAACCTTCATTGGCAGTGGCAAACCAATCACCTTCTGATGTAACATCCTCATCTGAGGTGTCCATCGTTTTTTCATAAAGCGGCGTCTGTGGAATATGCAACGAATCGCTGTGAACCACGGCCATTATGGTTGGTACCGCCCTGTTCTGATCATAGATACTCTCTCCGCCGGCAGCCATGGCGGTTGAACCCCCACCATCAAGATTCATGGCCTCATAGCAGCCAAGATCAAGTAGTATATCTGCCATGTTCGGAATTTTCATGTGATTGGTAACAAACAGGATGGCCTTGCTGTCTTCGGTGTAACCCACAGCCGTTCTTGGTCTGTAATCTGTGAGATAGACACCCGAGCCCCAGAATATTTCTTCGCAATAGGTGATAGTAATCTCCCCGTCTTTGATGAGCATTGGTCCCCCTCCCAAACCATAAGCAATGTCGTCATACACGGTTCCATCTTCTTTTAAAGGCACCGGCAGGGGATTTGGATCGTCACATTCATAAGGCATTGGCTCATCATACATGTAGATGTCGTCAAAATCATAGCTATGATGATAAACCCACTCAGCAGACATGCTGCGATCTGCATTCAGGGCAAAAATGGATCTGATAACAGGGTACGTCTTACCATTACGAACCAGGGAAATAAGGTTTCTTGCCACTACTTCGTTGGGATACACAACCGATGAAACAGAACTTGTGCCGGCAAAAAAACCACCGTTTATGGCACCGTAAGCGCCCACATCCTCGGAAAAATCATCCACCTGTAATGGATTGGCATTCAAATAGGGACGTATGGCAATGTCTGGATTATTCATATCTACTTCATAATAATAGGCAAAAAAACTATCGTTATCCGTGATGGTTCCGTGAAATAACCGCAGTCCTTCAGGAAATTCATAATCGGAAGAAACATCCTCCCAGCTGATGTCC
>JAWLDT010000024.1:27224-30446 GCA_041686485.1 Bacteroidales bacterium
TAGGCAAAAAAACTATCGTTATCCGTGATGGTTCCGTGAAATAACCGCAGTCCTTCAGGAAATTCATAATCGGAAGAAACATCCTCCCAGCTGATGTCCTGCGCCGCAACCAATACCGGCAGGCAGAGAACGAAAATAAATAGTAGCGTCTTTTTCATGGGATACATTTTTGTTTATGGAATCATTAAAATCAGGTTTATGTGTCTTGTCGTTTTATTTTCATGTTGATCTAAAATAGCCGGAAGCTGGAAGGAAGAAGAAAACAGCTCGAAGTTGTAGACGAAAAGGGAGAAAGAAGGTTCGAAGCTCGTGGCTTGAACCAGTAAATGAGCGGTAAAATAACAAACAGTGAAGCATTCATGAGCATTGAAATCATATTTGTAAACTATATATTATGTTAGAAAGGTTTATGAAGCTTATTTTGTGAGTTTTATGTCTTAATTATATAAAAACTCCTGGCTATTGGATATTACTATTTGCTGTCAGCTTCCATTGTATACTACAAAATTAAAAAATTTTAAAAACCCCTCGGTTTTATACCTGAATAAATGTATATTTGCATGATACGACAACACAAAACCTCTGCAAAGTCAGGAGCTCAATATCTCGCAGCAACCAACTTATTTATATCTATAATAAACCCTTACAGACTATGATCAGAAAAATATCTGGTGTTCAACCTGCGGAAGTTCATTATTCGGGTGTTGAGCAAGCGTTTATACAAAAGAGCGGAATTGATGCTATAAGCACAAAAATCCCTTACATCGTGGTGGATAACTTCCCGAAGTTAGGGCTTTTCACGGCATTGCGTTTCCTGGAGTGGGTAGCGGATAATCCGGAAGGTGTTATTAGTCTGCCCACGGGTAAGACGCCTGAATTTTTCATTAAGTGGACAGAATACCTGCTTGAAAACTGGAACAAAAAGAACGGTATTTCAATCCGTGAAGCATTTGGTCTGGAGGCAAAGAAAAAGCCTGACCTGCGGGGGCTCCATTTTGTACAGATCGATGAGTTTTATCCGATCAGCAGCAAGCAACACAACAGTTTTTACGATTATGTGAATAACTATTACATAGATGCTTTTGGGTTAAACAAGGACAATGCCTTGCTTATCAATAGTGATAAAATTCCACTGCATGGTGGTAAGCATTTTTCTGAAGTTTTCCCGGATGGCAGTATCGACCTTTCTTTACGCTATCGTGATCCTCGCAGTCCACTCGAAGAGGTGCAAAAATCATCCATTTTTATGATTGATGACTGGTGCAGCGATTATGAACAACAAATACGTAACAAGGGCGGTATTGGTTTCTTCCTGGGAGGCATAGGCCCTGATGGACACATTGCTTTCAACGTAAGGGGTTCTGATGAATTCAGCACCACACGCTTGACAGAAACCAATTTTGAGACGCAGGCAGTGGCCGCTTCTGATCTCGGAGGGATTGAAGTATCAGCCAATCGCCTTGTTATCACCATCGGACTCGAAACCATCACATATAACCCGGAGAACGTTGCCATTATTATTGCTGCGGGGGAAGCCAAGGCCAATGTGGTAAAAGACTCGCTTGAAAAAGAAATGTCGAACCTGTATCCCGCCTCAGTACTGGCAAAGCTGCCCCATGGACGTTTTTACATTACCCAGGGTGCGGCCTCGCAACTTACCGACATGGTCGACAGATATTACAAGACCCCTCCCTGGACACAGGAGAAAACGGAAAAAGCTGTTATAGACCTGTGCAAAAAAATTGAAAAATTCGGACACAGACTGTTGCCTGATGATTTGAAGCATGACAGGTTTTGCAAGCTTATACCCAACCTTGATGAAAACACCGTAGACAAAGTTTCTGACAGCATTATCGAAAAAATCTTTAATGGCCTTAAAGAAGAGGAGAACCAGGTGTTCCTGCACACCGGACCCCACCATGATGATATTATGCTGGGTATTCTTCCATATATCACCAAGCACATTAATAACCCCACAAACCGTTTTAAGTTTGCGGTATTTACCAGTGGTTTTACGGCGGTGACCAACAAGTTTGTCATTGACTTACTTGAAGATACCAAAAAGCTCCTGGATAAAGACCTGATTCAGATGGTTTATTATTCAGACTTTTATGACGTGGGTTACAAGCTAAAGAGTGACAAAGATGTGTATCATTATCTCAACAATGTGGCTTCCGGCAATGTGGATGAACAGCGGCGCGGGGTGTGCCACCGCATAGTCAGGGCACTGGTAGAGATTTATGAAGTAAAAAACATGGACCAGCTACGTGATGTTTTAAACGAAGTGATCGTCATCCTTAAAAACAGCTACGATGGTGAGAAGAACCCGCCAAAAATTCAGCAGCTCAAAGGAATGATCAGGGAGTTTGAGGAAGAACTGGTCTGGGCCCATTTTGGGATACAGGTCAAAAATGTGGAACACCTGAGGTTAGGCTTTTACAAAGGTGATATTTTTACGGAGCAACCCCGGATGGATCGCGATGTTGAGCCTGTTTTACGTATGCTCAAAGAAGTAAGACCAAATGTATTAAGTCTGACTTTCGATCCTGAAGGCAGCGGCCCCGACACCCATTATAAAGTGTTGCAGGCCATTGCAGAAGCCCTGCGCCAGTGGAAACAGGAAGAAGATATTTCATCCCTGCGCATTTGGGGATACCGCAATGTGTGGTATCGCTTTCAACCTGCTGAAGCCAATATTATCTTCCCCGTCTCCCTTAACGCGATGGCCGAGATGAATGAATCGTTTACCAATTGCTATGTTAGCCAGGTAGATGCTTCATTCCCAAGCTATGAGCTAAATGGGAAATTTAGTGAGCTGGCACAAAAAATCTGGGTAGAACAGCTTAATGATGTACAGCTTCTGCTGGGCAAAAACTATTTTTACCAGAACGAGGACCCCAGAATACGTGCTGCACACGGCCTCCTTTACCTCAAGGAAATGACAGTGGATGAATTCCTTGAAACCGCAAGAGAGCTGCAGAAATCCATGGAAGGCATGGTTGTGTAAATGTTCTTCTGCTGAAGACACACTTTTTGTAAACTTCCTCGGCGCATTTGAAGATAATATCCTTCAATAATAATACCGATCGCTCACAGGCTTTTTACATGCCAATGAAACAACCAGGCCACCTCCCTCAGGAAGCAGCCCGATTGTTTATTCTCAGTAAGAAGCAGTTGTTACAAACCCTTAGCGGGTAACCTGTACCCGTTGCGTTACAACGC
>JAWLDT010000025.1:0-30316 GCA_041686485.1 Bacteroidales bacterium
ATAAAAATACCGGTCTGAATACATCTGTCAGCATCCAGACCGGCATGAAGCTGTGGACTGATCCGTTTTACCGGATCCGGACCTTTTGTACGGCAACGCCTTCTGAGGTTGTTACCTGCACGACATAGATGCCTGCTTTCAAATCAGAAACCTGTACAGATACATCTTTACTACCAGGGGTAATACGTCTTACATGGCTACCGGCCATGTCGATGATTGCCACATCAAGCACTACATGCTCCGACCTGATGTGAAGATCATCCTGAACCGGGTTTGGAAAAACAAGGGCTTTAACAGAGGCAAGGTCATGAATCTGTGTTTCATCACGGGTCAACTCAACCACGAGCTCCAGATCTCCCCCATCGACCTCACACGCGCCTTCTTCCGAGAAAAACCCTTCTGCCTGAACTGAATACTCATACACACCGGGAAGAAGTTCGGGAAATACATAATCTCCTGCTTCATTGGTTAGCTCCCCTATCGTAATAACTGCATCCGTAACAGCGTTTCCATGCTCATCCTCTATAACGAACGTCACATCAAATGTTTCGTGGGTAAGCGTAACATCAACCATTGTTTCCGCTGAAACTTCCAGGTTATCTTCATTGTAGTGAAGGAAGCCGTCCGCTTCAACGGCAAACGAATAAGTTCCTTCCTCAACCTCTTCAAACACATAGTCGCCGGCTTCGTTTGTCGTATCACCAAGGGTTACGATAGCATCGTTGACAGGACTATCCTGCTCATCCCGGATAGAAAATGTTACAACAAAAGTCTCACGGGTAAGCGTTACCTCGACCAGGGTATCTTCATCAACTTCCAGGTTGTCTTCGGTATACTCCAAAAAGCCATCTGCCTCAACAGTGAACGAATATGCACCGGACTCGACTTCATTAAATGTGTAATCACCTGCTTCATTTTCGATACCATTCAACGTAATTGTGGCATCCTCAACAGGCGCTCCCTGCTCATCCTGAATGTCAAACGTAACAGTAAAGGAAGGCGTTTCCTGACAGGCAAAAAAGATGCTGGAATTTAACGGAGCGATCACTTCGTTATACACTACAAAATGATTATCATGACTATCAAAGCCTATAATTGCGTGTAAAATGTCAGCATCCTCCGTGGCAGGGAAATCATAGTTGTTGTTTCCTTCGTCGTCCTTTTCAACCATTATCAGACTACCTGTGTCACCATACGATCCTAATTCAAGGCAGGCTAACCATATTTTACCTTGTTCATCCACAGACATGGACAGGGGAATGACATCATCCTCTTCGCTGATCTGCTCAGCATCTGTCCAAACATCATCCTCCTTGCTGAAATAATACACCCGACTGGGTTCGCCCCAGCCTTCTTCTTTTCCAGCTACTGCCACATGAATTGTATTGTCGTCAAACAAAAGGATGGCGTCGCTATACTGTTCTTCCCCTGCATCCAGGGTATGCATGCTCCACATGGATCCACCTGCAAGCGTATTGGTCGCATATTTAAGCTCATCTTCGGTGTCAACAAAAACTAAGTGCACAACTCCATTGGGAGAAACGGCAAATGAAGGAGATTCTGTGTCCCAGTTAGCGGTCCCCATGATATTTTGAACATTCCAGTCACCAGACATATTGTGCGCATAAGCTACCTGAGTATTCCAATCATCATCGGTTGTATTCCAAACGATATGTAAATGTCCGTCCTCGTCGCTTGTGAGACACGGTCTTGTATTACGTGACGCTGAAGCAGGAATTACTTCCAGGTCCCAGTCATCGTCAGCCCTGGCCGCCAGAACGATATCAAAGTCTCCGCCTGCCAGTTCTTTTTGGTAGGCCACGTAGACAGACCCATCATTTGTAACGGTTACTGAGGGATTATGAACATATTCATCATCGGGCGTGATAAACTCTATTTGGCTCCACTCCTCCCCAGGCGTTTTTTTCATATATAAGACCTGTGAGGGTCCGGGGCCAATAAAATCACCCTCAAATTGACGTAAAAAGACAACATGATACGTACCGTCAGAACCAATTGCCAACGAACCATTGGCCATAAGATCTTCGTGATTGCTGTCTGAAAGTGGTTCAACAGTCCAGTCAGCTTCTGCTTTAACCGACAAGCCTGCACTCAAAAAGGCAAAAATGAGAAATGTGTAACTGATAATTTTCATAAAATACATTTTTTTAAGGTTTATAGTAAATACATGATTTTAGTAGAGGGGGCATTGGTTCTAGGTAATTGAGGACAGATTAAACATTACAGAAGGTGAACTTTAAAGGTATCAGCCCCTTGCCTGGTGATCACCTGCAACACATAATATCCGCGCTGAAAGCGGGAAACGTCCAGCTGAATTTCTTTTTCCATGGGAAAATCATTCAGCCGTAGTTGTCCGGCAGGGCTGATCAGACGTACCTCATGGATTACATGATTACTATGTATGCGAAGCTCATGCGAGGCCGGATTAGGGAACACACGGGTCTTTTTATCGATAACAATGCCGGCACCCACATCATTCTCCTCCAAAACAATCTCGTGCAGCACATCGTCATTGTCCACAGTAAGCTCATCTTCAAGCGTTATATAGCCCTGTTTTTCAACCACATAATAATACTCCCCGCTTTCCAGCCCATTAAACGTATAGTCACCCGGATCATTTTGCTGGCTATCCAGCGTTATGGTTGCATCAGGGAGCGATTGACCGTATTCATCCGCTACGTCAAACGACACAGTATAAGAGGGCGGTGTACACTCCCCGGATCGCAATACATACAAATCCGTAGCCCCATAGCCTTCATTATAGACATGGATCTGATTCCCTTCCTCATCAAAACAGATGGAATTATTGGCAGCTAACATATCCAGGGTTTGATCAAAATAATAATCATCGAAGTCCTCCCCGTTCATTTCGCTTATCAGCATGACACCAAAATCACCATATGGGGGAATCTCCCGGTAACTTACAAACAAATTGCCGTCATGATCAGCATCCAGGGAAAGTGGTTCTCCGGATGAAACATGATTTACCTGTAAAGGAACAGACCATTCATCGTTCACCTTCTTATAGTGCTCGATCGCACGTGGTGCATCATTGGAAAGATCCTCTTTTGAAAGTACAATATTCACTTCATTATTAATTACCTGAAGGAAGCTTCTATTTATGTTGTGATTTTCAAAGTGAAAATCTTTATGGTTCCAGGAAATAGTATCCCCTGATGCTTGTCCGGAAAGATAGCCCACATTCCGCTCATTATCTTCTCCAAGAGCATTGTACAGAACATGAATCTTACCATCCGGGGATAGTTCAAGAGAAGGGTGCGCTGTTGGCCTGGGATATGTTTCCGGAATTTCCTGAATCTGCCATTCTTCGTCTGATTTAAATGCATAAACCAAACTTCGCTGGTTCTCCTCATCTTTGGTTACCCATACAAGGTGAAGGTTCCCTCCAGGACCCATGGCAGGTATAAGATTATTGTCACCGTAGAAATCCTTGTTGATGGATTCATACTCCCAACCGTTCGCTGTTTTGGTACTTATAATAAATTCCCTGTCACTATGCGAAATACGGTTCATATAGGTTATGTACAGCTGTCCGTTCTCATCGCTTAAAATGTTTACGTTATTCGGGTCATGCGATGCAGGACTAATTTTTTCGGCCTGGCTCCATGCTTCACCACAAACTTTATACTGGTAGAACACGCCTTCATTTTCATCTCTCCCCGTTGCTTGTTTATCCCAGCTTGGCATTTCCTGCTTATATACCAAATGATACGTATTATCGGCTGTTATAACCAGTGGGTTATCATATGTATTTACCCTGAAATATTCAGAAACACAAACCTCATCGATCAGCCAATCTGCATGCAGATGAAAGGAAATACAAAGAAATACCAGAGATGCTGTTATCATTTTCAATAAATTGCTCATAGTAGTCATATAAATTATTGTTGTATATATATTCAATAAAATTTTGCTATGTTACCTCATGCCAGAGCACCCCGCAACTGAACATCAGTACCTTCCGTAAAGGATTATTCCACTAACGGACGAGAATCTTTTTCGTTTGGGTAAAGGTTTCGTTTTGTACTACCAGGAGATAAAACCCTGGTTGCAATGAGTCAATTGAAAAAGAAAATTCACTTCCCCCGGATGATAAGTCCAGTTGCTTTTCAGCCATAACAGGGCGTCCCTGTAAGTCTGTCATCATTAAGCTTGCCTGACAGGAACTTGATGGTTGTATCCGGATGTTGATCTTGCTTTCAGCGGGATTGGGGAAAACGGAAAAATCCATCAATTCGGGTTCCGGTTGTACAGCTGTCGGGTTATAGGCCAAATGCTCGCCTGAGCGTTGCATAAATAAATCCATGGTAAAATTTGTCGGATTTCCCTCATCATCTGTCTCCAATATCCGGATATCAGAATGGGGGAAAAGGATTTCACCAAATTTGTCGGCCATAAGGGTAAACCGTGCCAAATAATAATCGGAGTAGATCTCCTGATCAATAAATTCACCGTTTCTTAACTCACTAATATATACCTTACCATTCCCAAACTGTCCGGAAACGCCCATATAAGCCGCAAAAAGGCGTTTGTCAGCCCCCTGAAACAGATTGATCGGATTGCCAAAACCAGCATGATTTACCTGTACAGGGTCTGACCACGCACCAGAGGGATATTCCCTGGAGAAATAATATACATAATTAAGCGCATTATGTCCGTTGCTTCCTCCTGTAACTACGTGTACCCTGCTATTTTCGTCATCATAGAAGATATTCCCCATCTCATCGTAGTATTTTTCACTCTCCAGAATATCAATCTCCCAATATGTGCCACCCGGGTTGAGATTGGTAGCATAATGCATCCGGTAACGGTTCAGAGGATGCTCCCTGGAATGATCTGTTTCCCCACCTTCTTCTGATCTTTTACAAGTATCATTTGTAGGTTTTACATTCGCGGATGTTAACAGTTTGTGTTGTCCGCTGCCAAACGGCTCCATAGACTGTTTTTGTTTTCCCGGGCCATAATTACCTCCCCGGTAGAGGATGTGCGCAACACCATCGGCTGAGACATCCAGCGTGGGATATGCACCCAATCCAAATTCTCCCAGTTCACTATCGGCGAGAAGTTGTGTTTCCCACTCGCCACTCAGATTGGTTGAATAAGCAATCCGGTAATCTTTGTTATAATCTTCGTAATACTGTCCTTCTTCCAATGATACCCAGGTTAAATGCAGGTTTCCGTCAGCATCTGCCGCCAGTTCAGGATACCAGTTTACCGTGTTACAAATGGTCGGAATTTCCTCATAAACCCATCCATCTTCCGTCTTTTCGGCAACGACAATCTTGTCGCTCCAGTAATCCACCTCCTCATTCTTTCTCCGGAAAGCGACGTACACGCTACCGTCGTCTGCAACGACAATGTTTGCTTCGTTCTCGTGCAGATCTTCCTCCCCCAGGAGCTCAGGCTCTGACCAAGCTTCTCCGGGCTCCTTGCAGGTATAGTAAATATCAAAAGGAATCCTTTCCTCATCCGGATTTTCATAATCGAAATACACCCGAACAAAAACCTTGTGGTAGGTATTGTCAGGCCCAGTGGTCAGACCAGTGTAAGAGACCCTGTCTTCGTACGACACATAAGAAATGGTATCATGCTGCCATTCGTCAACAGCATATAAGGAGGGGCCTGCAGCAAAAAAGAAAAATAGTAGAATTGGTAGTGTTTTTTTCATAGGAAACTAATTTTTGATAGTATGATTTTTTTGATAGTATGATTAAATAAGGCCTTATTAGCAAGCATTTTGTAACTTCGCTGACGTATCAGGTGGTCATGCTGAAATACCTTTTTTCATCTGCTCAGTGCAAATCAACCACTAATAAGTTTATGGCACAATCCGCACCAGCAGGCAATCAAACATGAATTTTATATTCGTGCCAGCCCTTAATATTATCAGAAAGCATTCATGAATCTAATGTTTCCTGCGCTATCACTATCAAATGAGATGGATTATTTTGGAATGCGGGCTCCGTTAAGCTTTATAAAACAAATGGGAAAATGAGAAAATAGCAGGTGGGGCATGTGTATATAAACAATCCGATACATACGTACCAATACGGATGTATTTTTAAGAACATATTACCTGACAGTACGTATTGTGTGGCGTACTTAACGGCAGTATATTTGTACCGTTCTCTTCATAAGAATGGTAGATTTTTTACAACAAAAAAGGAGGCTAAAGAAGCCTCCTTTTTTTAATGAATCCGTAATGTGTTTCCTTTATTGCTGTTTGCAGTCTATTTGTCTGTCCAGGATATTTTACCTTCAAGGGCTCTCTTCTCCACATCACTAGCCAGCGTCTCCATATAGTTCTTTACAATATCAGGAGGGGTATCTCCCAATGGTACAAATAATAAGGCCGCACTATTCATGCAGTAGCGCAAACCGGTGGGCGGGGGCCCATCATCAAACACATGGCCTAAATGAGAACCACTGGAGGCATCAACCACCTCCGTACGCTCCATCCCAAATGATTTGTCGGTACGATAATATACCGCATCCTCTGTAATGGGCTCAAAGAAACTGGGCCAGCCACAACCGCTGTCAAACTTTGTATCCGAATAAAACAAGGGCTGACCGGTGGCGGCAGAGAAATATATCCCGGCCTCAAAAAAATCATCGTACTCGCCGGTATAAGGCCTCTCTGTTCCTGCTTCCCGCAGGATACTGAACTGTTGCGGATCAAGCTGCTCTTTCCATTTCTCTTCCGCCTTATCAACGGGATAACGACCCGGATCATTGGCTTCTTTTTCTACCTTTCTATCTACTTTCATATCCTGTATGTTTTGATTATGATTTGTATACACGAATAACGGGAACAGTAATAGAACCAACCATATATGTCGCATATCTTATGAACTATTTATGAATAAATATCTGTACATACTTATAACAAACAATACAAACAGAAGTTCAAGTAGTAATATTGTCATATTTCTGATGGTATGATAACAATTATATTGCAGAAATGGTTTTCTTTGTCAACGAAATTGAAAATGTATACTTATGGAAGGATTAACGGGTGTATTTTTTAGTGTTTGTATCTTACTGTTGTTTCTGCTTGGCGGAAAGCTCTTACGTGCGAAAGTTCCCTTGCTCCAGCGCATATTCCTGCCTGCTTCTATCATAGGCGGCTTTCTCGCCCTGATATTCGGGCCTTATTTACTGGATCTGCTGCCATATTTTTTGTATGATACTTGGTCAGAAATACCGGGCTTGCTCATTAACATTGTGTTCGCCACATTGTTTCTTGGTGTTGTAATCCCCGGGGTTCGTACCATGTGGACACAAGGTGGCAGTCAGCTTTGTTTTGGTATGATTGTCGGAAGCGGTCAGTACCTGGTTGGGCTTTTAGCCACAGCCCTTATCCTCATCCCGTTGTTTGATGTCCCGCCTATTTTTGGCACGATCCTGGAAATTGGTTTTGCCGGGGGGCATGGGACAGCGGCAGGGATGCAACAGGTATTCACCGAACTGGGATTTCCGGCGGGTTCTGCCCTGGCGCAGATGTCGGCGACCATCGGGCTCCTGACGGCCGTAATTGGTGGTGTTTTCTATATCAACATTGCCATACGCCGGGGATACTGTGTAAACCTGGATAAATCAAAAGGGATTCCCGAATCCAAAAAGGCAGGTCTTCTTCCGGAAAAGGAACGCTTCGCTGCTTCCAAAGCAACGGTAGCCTCTGAATCTATTGAACCGCTGGCATTTCATCTGGCCATCGTTGCGCTAGCCATTCTCATAGGCTGGCTGATCCTTGCAGGTGTACAGAACCTCCATCCGATGCTCGCAGGTTTTCCGCTATTTCCGCTGGCCATGATAGGCGGTATGATTGTCCAGATCATCTCCGTACCGTTAAAAGTCAGCCAGTACTATGACAGACAAACCTTTGAGCGTATCCTCGGCATGGCCCTTGATATCCTGGTAGTGGCTGCAATCGCCTCCATCAGGCTTGATCTGTTTATCGCCAACTTTTGGCCGTTTACCATCCTGATGGCAGCAGGGATAGCCTGGTTGTTCTTTAGTCTGATTATACTTGCCCCACGCATGTTCCCTTACAACTGGCTGGAGCGTGGTGTAACAGAATATGGTATGCAGAGTGGTGTTACGGCAATGGGCTTATTGCTTCTCAGGCTGGTGGATCCGCATTACCGGACAGACACGGCCCAGGCGTTTGGGTTTAAACAAATGCTCTATGAACCATTTCTCGGTGGTGGATTCATCACGGCAACGGCACCGTTTATCGTATACAACCTGGGCTTATGGTCCTCCATTTGGGCAGCTGCAGGAATTATCCTTGTTTTTGCCCTCATATCAATCCTAAGCGGCTGGACACGAAAAAATCCCGGGAAGAAGGCAGGTTAATCTGCCGTTCCCGGGATTGTTCAATGAATTTTTTATTGGAAATTCGGTTATGCCTGTGCCTTCTTCTTACGCTGGCCAAAGCCTGCCGTGAGGCGGTCGAGGATGATCGCCAGGATCACAACAACGAGTCCGGCTTCAAATCCTTCTCCTACCTGCAGGCGCTGAATACCACGCAATACATTGGTACCAAGGCCACCTGCGCCAATCATGGCAGCAATTACCACCATCGAAAGACCAAGCATGATCGACTGGTTCACACCAGCCATGATGGTTGGCTTGGCAACGGGGATCTGTACTTTCACGAGTTTCTGCATACTGGTGGCGCCAAATGCGTCAGAAGCTTCGATCAGCTCAGCGGGCACCTGTCTGATACCCAGATTCGTCAAACGAATCAGCGGTGGCAGTGCAAACACAAAGGTAGCGACAACACCGGGCACAAGGCCAAGGCCGAAAAACATCACGGCCGGGATCAGGTACACAAAAGCAGGCATCGTCTGCATGAAGTCGAGGATAGGCCTTATAATGGTATTAAAACGATCGCTGCGCGATGCATAAATACCGAGGGGCAGGCCAACGACCATAACGAGGATCTCTGCAGTAAGCACCAGAGCCAGGGTTTCAACGAAAGGAAGCCACATGCCGATATTCTCCGATAAAAGTAAGCCGATGATGGCAAATAAACTGACTTGCCAGCCAGCCATTCTCCAGGTCAGGAAGGCAATAACGGCGATAAGCAGCAGGGGATGCATGGCCAACATACCATCTTTGAGGTTATCCACCAAAAAGTATATCAAGGCACTAAATGCATCAAAGAAGCCACCAAACTCACTGATCAGAAAATCTACGCCGTCCGAAATCCAATCTTTTAAAGGTATTCTAAATGGAAACATTGAATATAGCTTTACAGATTATTTCTTATTGTTTTCTTTTTCTTCAGCTTCTTCGGCTTTCTCTGACGCGTTACCAGTTTCAACATTCACATCAGCGCCTTCAGCAAGGGCCGCAATAATGGCTCCTTTCACAATGACACCTTCCAGGCGATCCTCATCATCCAACACAGCAACAGGGCCAAATTCCATGTCCTGATAAAGATTGATCACCTCTGTCAAGGGCATATCTTTTTTCACTGTTGCAGGCTCATGCAGTAACGATTCATCTAAGGGGACTTTCTCCTCATCTTTATGTTTGTTCAGATAGTCAACAAGCTCCCTGGCTAAAATATAGCCTTTGATTTTACGTTTGGCATCGGTCATCAGAATACCGGTCAGCCCTGCTTTACGTATTTTACGCAAGATGGTACGGGGTCCGTCGTTTGTCAAAGCCCGCTCATGGACCGGCTGCATAATAGCGCCGGCAGTCAGTATAGCTGTCCGGTTCATGTCTTCAACGAAAGCCTTGACATAATCACTGGCAGGCCGTGAGATAATCTCCTCGGCGGTACCGATCTGTTCAATGCGGCCGTCTTTCATGATAGCAATACGATCGCCGATACGGAAGGCTTCATCCAGGTCGTGCGTTACAAAAATGATCGTCTTCTGTAACTTATCCTGGAGTTCCAGCAGTTCATCCTGCATCTGACGACGAATGAGCGGGTCAAGCGCACTAAAGGCCTCGTCCATCAGCATAATATCTGCATCTACGGACAAACCACGCGCCAGACCAACACGTTGCTGCATCCCGCCCGATAACTGTGATGAGTAGCTGTGCTCATTGCCGGTCAGGCCAACCTGTTCAATGACTTTCATTGCCTTTTCACGACGTTCTTCTTTATCCATACCCTGAATTTCCAGACCGAATTCCACATTTTCGAGAACCGTACGATGTGGCAGGATGGCAAAATTCTGGAATACCATACCACAAAAATACTTTCTCCGAAAATCGCGTAATTCATCGGGCTTCAGCTTGGTTATGTCAATGCCGTCAATAATAATTTCACCTGTAGTAGGTTCATGGAGCCTGTTTAACAGGCGCTCCAGGGTGGACTTACCACTCCCGGAAAGTCCCATAAGCACAAATGTTTCGCGTTCATACACGGTGAAATTCACATCATGTACACCCACGATCTGCTTCAATTCATCAAGAATCTCCGCTTTGGTCTTGCCTTCATCGAGTGCTTCAAGGGCCTTTTCGGGGTGGCGTCCGAAAATCTTACTCAGATTTTTAACAACAATTCTTTCCTTCATACATTCAGTTTATGTATTATGGCAGCTAATCTTATGGTAGCCATTCCTGAACTCTGTCAGGATTTTCAGAGATCCATTCTCTGGCAGCTTCCATTGGCTCCATTCCTTCTTCAATGTAGATCATCACCTGCCCCATTTCCTGGGGTGTCCAGTAGAAATTGTCAAGGAATTCATATACATCCGGTGCTTTATCCTGAAGATCAGGATGTACGATGGTAGCTATATGCTCTTCCTCACCAAGGCTTTTCTTAGGATCCTCCAGATACTTCAGGTCATAAGCGGCGAACTTCCAGTGCGGTGTCCAGCCTGTTACAACAATCCACTCTTCACGATCAATGGCACGTTCCAGCGCGGCTGTCATAGCAGCATCAGAACCTGAGAGCAGTGTGTAGTCAAGGTCATAATCTTCAATAGCCCTTTCAGTAGCAGCCATCAGGCCGGCACCCGGGTCAATTCCGACAATTTCACCATCAAATTCTTCGGTGTAATCATTAAGCTCTTCAATGCTGTTTACCGGAACATACTCAGGTACGACCAGACCCAGTCTTGCACCTTCAAGGTTTGGACCAAGGTTAATAACATCATCCTTTGTTTCTTCGAGATATGCTTCGTGCGTTACCGGCAGCCAACCAGCTACCATAGCGTCAAAGTCACCACGGGCTACGCCCATCCACATCGGACCGGCATCTACTGATGTCATTTCCACTTCGTGGCCCAGCTCATCCATAATAACAGCTGCTACAACGTGGGTTGAAGCAATCTCAGAGTCCCACAATACATAACCGAGGTCGATCTGTTCAGCCTCAGGTTGGCAGGACTGCATGTTAAACATCATTACCATAGCTACCATACCGGCAGCAGTGATGGTCAATGCTCTTTTCAGTAATTTCTTTGTGATTCTCATGGGTTTTCCTCCTGTTGTTTTGATTTTTTAATGAGTAATTTAAAAAGAGCAGCGTACGTCCGTGTACGCTGCTCAATAGTATAATTTAGAAATAGTATCCAAGGTTTATATTAAATCGAAGGTTCCAGTCCATATCATCTACAGGAACTGGTTGACCAGAATCGTCAAGATGACCTGCACCCAGACCGGTTCCAAAAGAATCGGTAAGCCATGGATGGTTTTTACCCATCGCAAAGTCTACATAGGTGAAGATGTTTCCGGCGGTAATCAGGAATCCGGGTACCAGCATGTGGGTATCTTCGAAATCCATACCGTTGATTTGACCATCCTTGGTCATCAGTGAATAGTCGATATAGGGCTGTATATTGCTGATGGGGCCCGCATCCACATCAATGCCGTAAGCTATACCTGCCGTAATAATATTGGCACGTGCAGCTACGCCATCACCATAATAGGGGTCACCGTAGGCACCCATCTGAACGCGGTCAACAATCTCACCGTCATTATCTCTTGCTGCATAATCATAATTGATGAACTGCAGTTTGATGTTGAGGCTGTTGATTGAAGAGTTCACGTGGGCTGCGATGGCATGGCCATACTCAGTGGGATCCTCATCAATCTCCTCATTCATATCAATATGAGAATTGTAGAGGCCCTGCAACTGGCCGGATAAGCCAATTTCGGTTCCTTCAGTAACCATATAACCAAGCCTTGCGTTAAATTGGTTCAATTCACGCAGATCAGCATTCATGCCGGGAATTACGTTATAAGAATAGGTTCCGGCAGCAGGTCCTCCGAATGATGCACTTCCGTATGATGGCCCTGCTGGTTCAGACTGACGGAAATAAGCTAATTTGAGGTTCAGGCTTTCTGAAAGATCATAATCAAACTTAACACCCATATTGTAATCATCTTCCAGACCCACATAATAGGGAGTCAGAAACCACCAGCTGTGTGAGTTAAAAGTGAGGTTACCAAAGGGTACCTGTGTAACACCAAGCTGCATGTTCAGGTTATCCGAAAAATTATAACCAAGATAACCATGATGGATAAAATGCGTGTTGAATGTCGGGTAGAAACGATACTCAAAATCAAGTATCACATCACTGTAGCTCGCAGATACATTTAAACGCCATGTATCCCAGGTAGCATAAGTGTCGGTGGTCATCGCATCGGACTCATAGTGCTGACTGACTATGTTATAACGCACAGCACCACCGATGTTCAGATAATCGTCATCCTGGGCATTTATCGTGCTCCCCAGACCCAACATAAAAAATAGTGATAAGAAAATAGTAATTTGTTTAAATCTCATAATAATAGTTTTTGGTTTATAATAATTAAACAAGTAAGTTCATGTTAATTTTCCGCACATAAAAAGCAGATGCGGTACAACAACAGATGGCCGGCCAAATTTGTTTACTGTTGTTTCATCTTCAGAAAAATTCAGGCAGCGAAAAAACCCAAAAGTTGCGTTTCGCTGAGCGAACAAAAAACAAATGTAGAAAAAGATTTTTAAGTATCCAAATAAAGTTTTTGTTTTACATATATACTTAGCATCCTAATTATTTACAATATTGCATGTTAAATACATCCAAAAGACACATATACACTATTGCCTGATTTTTTTGGCATGTACAACCATTATAAACAGAAATATGGAGGAAATGTTCAGCGGTGTTAGTTATCTTGCGTTATCGCGAAGCAGATCCATTCCTTTTTCCAGGATATCATCTTTTTGAAGCGACAAGCTGTCGCCCTCCGTATTCATTTCAGCATAGATATCCGGTGGCACCCCGGATTCAATGCTCTGCCCTTCAGGACTTAAAAACCTTGAACTCGAAACCCGCAACCGCCAGCTATTGGGGAGTTCCCAGAAAGCAGGGATCCCTCCCCCCCCGCCAGTGGTATCCCCCACGAGCGTCACATTATCCAGCGCCTTCATATATTGTGCAAAGTAATTGGTGGCACTGTAACTTTTGCGGTTCGTCAAAACCACAACATGGCCGTCGTATCGTATACCGTCGTGGGGTTCAACATGCACTTCCCGGGTTTTAAAATCCTCATGGCCCGGCCCGTTTTTGATATAACTGGTTCCCACAAACTGCTCTTCTTCAATAAAACGTGATACCAGCTTACGGGCATTGTCGGTACTCCCTCCACCATTGTTTCTGACATCAATGATCAGTCCGGCGGTATCCTCCAGGTTGTTGATGATCAAATCCAGGTGTGACTTGCCAATCGTATTGGCAAAACTACCATAATAAACGTACGCAATATTATCATCCAGAACAACGAATTGCAGGGGACCAACGTAACGCTGACGCCCTTCAAAATAGTTTCTTTCGATGATGGAATAATAAAAATTCTCCGGGCTGTTCAGATACCATTCCCAACTACGTGAGCGGTCAAAGGAACTGCTCAGATTGACATGTCCATCACGCAGCTCATGCAACATGTCTGCACACACATCAAACAATTCGACCGAACCCATATCCGGGTAAATTTCCTGCCGGTATTGCTCATATTTTTCATCCCAGTCGACACCTTTCTCTTCAAAAAATGAATAGTGCCGATCCGCAAAAGTCCATACTTCATCAAAGATGGTCTCCGGGTCTGTATCCGGATCCGCATCCATGAACATTTTTTCACAGGAGACCAATAACAGCAGCAGGCTTACAATCCAAATAAGGTGTTTCATAGTACCATATTATTTAAAGTATCCAAATAAGGAAGATCAGTTCACCATAAAATAAAGCTCAAGAACGATCTGATGATTGGCATTATAAGTATTCAGATTATGACTCCCGCTGATACGGTAATAGTCCCATACATATCCTATCCGGTAGCGATTGGGGTTATAGGCATCGCCAAATGAATTCCTGAAAAATATGCCGCTTGATAGTCGTGCGTAATTGCCGGGTCGCAGGATCATGCTTTCACGGTCAAACACGCGGTAACTCCCATCTTCAGACGGCTGAAATGTGGTAGCATACTCAGGCAGGCGCATGCCATATCCAAGGATACCGAGTGACAGTTGAAAATCAAAATGCCATTTACGGTTCAGAAAAACTGGAGCATAGGCAATGTCAGCACGGGGTTGCACCTCCGCCATTAAATCGGAAAACAAAAAAGAATTTGACAGAAATGGTGCTATCCGGATATTGCCGTATATATCAGCCTGTGCTCCCAGATGGATGTCAAACATCCCTCTTGTATCCAGTTTTCGCAAGTGCATATAACGAACACCAGCCAACGGATTATAGACCAGGCTACCTTCATGATGCGGGCGGGTATAATGAAACCCCAGCCTGGCAAAACTTATTGAGGACATATAACCGGGAGCGTCCACATGCCGGCTAAAGGCAAGCATTCCACCAGGTCCGGAATAATGCAGGTTGGACATGCGCTGGTCAAGCAGGCGGCCATATGAAAAACCCTGGTCTATTTTGAAAAAAACCTGCTTATCGGGAATATCTGATATATAAGACTTCCTGAGATGGCCAAATTCTTCCCGGGAAAAGCATGGAGGTTCAGAAACACCTGAATATTGTGTCCCCTCATCTGCTGCCAATGCCTGGTTGTTCAGAATAAATACAGGAAAAATCAGTATACATAATAACAGGGGTCTGTTCATGATTCCTCATTATTATAATTATATACATTATTTGGTTATGCAAACTTAAAAAAAATATTAAAAAGTTCTCTGATTTATTGACGCAACAGCCAAAATGAGTTATCTTTAATATGAAATAGATATATATTCATCGCAGGCACAGGATGGATTCGCAATATACGATGTCAGATTATTTTTTAATTTCGCACGCTTAAAGGAGAGGAATGTCATCTACAAAAAAAGACGCACTTTTTGGTAAGACTCTTGAACAACTAAAGGATATTACCCGCTTGCATGGCTGGCCGGCATATTCGGCTCGTCAGATGGCTGAATGGCTTTATAAACATAAGGTTACAGAGATCGCGGATATGACGAACCTGTCCAAAAAAATACGTCATCATCTGCAGGAACACTATATAATAGGACGCACAGCACCTTTGGATGTCAGGGTTGCGTCAGATGGTACCAAAAAATACCTGTTCCCGGCAAGTCATCAAGCTTTCATAGAAACAGCCTATATTCCCGAAAAAGACAGACATACCCTCTGTATATCGTCGCAGGTGGGTTGTAAAATGGGTTGTCGTTTTTGTATGACAGCCCGCCAGGGATTTCAGGGGCAGCTATCTTCCGGTGAGATCCTGAATCAGATACAGAGTGTTCCGGAACATGAACGCTTAACGAACATCGTATACATGGGGATGGGTGAGCCACTTGACAACCTCAATGCCGTGATGGAGAGCCTGGAAATATTGACCGCCGACTATGGCTACGCCATGAGTCCCCGGCGCATCACCGTTTCCACGATCGGTATTTTGCCGGCCATGATAACATTCCTGGACAAAAGCCGCTGTCACCTTGCCATAAGCCTGCACTCGCCTTTTGAAGAGGAAAGAAAAAAGCTGATACCCATGGAAAAAGCCAATAGCCTGCAAAATATCATTCAGGCTGTCAGACCCTTCACAAAAGATAAACAGCGGCACATTTCTTTTGAGTACATCGTATTTGAGGGGCTGAATCACAGCCAGGAGCATGTAAAAGGCCTGGCAAGATTGCTTGGGGACCTTCGTTGCCGTATCAACCTCATCCGGTTCCACGGAATACCGGACAGTGACCTGAAGAGCCCGACAGATGAAACCATGCATGCCTTCAAGATAGCCATGGAAGAGAAAGGACTTACCACAACCGTCAGACAATCACGCGGAGAGGATATCCAGGCAGCATGTGGTCTTCTGTCAACACAGTCAACAAAATAGTTGCACAAAAAATCCGTTATAATAAAGCTGTTTTGTTTTTTCAACAAACCAAAAACACGAGTTTATTGTTTATCTTTTATTATTAATTATTTAGACGCTAATACATATACAACATTCAATGGGAATACTTGGAAATATCATCAAAGGTGCACTCGAAATTACGGATAAGGTCATTCCTGAGGGTTCACCTGTGGAGCAACAGCAGGATCAGCTTAAACAGCTCCTACAAAAAGCATCTTCCACAGAATTCGGACGCTATTATCACTTCGACGACATTCTTAATAATAAAGACCCGCATAAAGCATTTACAGAGCAGGTTCCCTATCATGATTATGATACCATCAATGAACACTGGTGGAAAAAACAACGCGAACATGGCCTGTCTGATGTAACATGGCCCGGCAAAACCACCTACTATGCATTAAGTGCCGGCACAACGGGGGATGAAAGCAAACGGATCCCTATTACCGAAGAGATGCTGGAATCCATACGTAAAACCAGCCGTAACCAGATCTTAAGCAGTTCAAATTTTGATTTCCCTGCTGAATTTTACCAACGGGAGATCCTTATGCTTGGGAGCGCCACCAGGCTGGATAAAGTGGGCAACCATTATGAAGGAGAGATTAGCGGAATAGCCGCCGGCAATATCCCCAATTGGTTTGAACGTTTTTATCGACCCGGGAAAAAAATCGCATCCATTACCGATTGGGATAAACGTGTTGAAGCTATCGCAAAAGAGGCTAAAAACTGGGATATAGGTGCTATGGCTGGCATGCCAAGCTGGAACGAACTTATGCTGAAAAAGATCATCGATTACAACCGTGTCAGTCATATTCATGATATATGGCCAAACCTGCGGGTTTTTGTATCGGGTGGCGTAGCACTGGATCCTTACCGGAAATCGTTTGACAAACTCATGGGCAAACCCATCACATTTATGGACACTTACCTTGCCTCTGAAGGCTTTCTCGCCTATCAGTCAAGACCCAATCCGGATATGGCCATGACGCTGGCCACCAATGTGGGTATCTTTTTTGAGTTTGTACCCTTTTCTGATGACATTTTAGATGATCATGGCAGTGTGGTACAAGGAACAAGATCCCTGACCCTGTCAGAGGTTGAAAACCACCAGGATTATGTACTTATCATTTCTTCCCTTGCAGGAGCATGGCGCTACATGATCGGTGATACCATCCGTTTTACCGATAAAGACAAGGCGGAGATTATTATCACCGGGCGCACGAAACACTTCCTGAATGTGGTAGGCTCCCAGTTATCCGTTATCCAGATGAATAAGGCAATGCAACAGATGGAGGAATATTTCGACATGCAGATACCAGAGTTCACCGTAGCTGCAGTAAGGGAAGGAGATGACTACATTCACCATTGGTATATTGGTGCAAACATGAACCGAAATCAGCCAGACGAAGAAGCAATAGCTGGTGCCCTCGACAAATCGTTACGTAACATGAACAAGGCTTACAACATGGCCCGCAATAAAGCCCTCAAAAAGGTGAAGGCAACGATCATCGCTCCCGAAATATTCCATAAATGGGTAGAAAAAAACCAGGCCAAAGGGGGACAAATAAAAATGCCGAGAGTAATGAAGGAAGAAGAATTTCTTGAATTCCAACAGTTTGCCTCAAAAGATTAGGCCAAGACAACACCTTTTATTGACCAAAATTAACCTATCCCACAAAATAAGTACAAATTATTTTGTTTTTACGTCGTATATGTATAATTTTAAGACGTAAAAACAAAATTGTACTTTTATGAATACTGTCGTACCGAACAATGGCTTATGGATCCGTGAAAACGGACGAATCCGCCTTATTCCCTTTTCTGATATTACCCACATTCATCACCAGGATGGTTTATCTGAGCTTCGCTGCGGAAAGGAGCTGATAAAAAAACTGGTTATGCCTCTTTGCGGAATCGAGAAAATGATACCCGGGAAGCATTTCATACGCACACATCGAAATTATATTGTCAATACGAATTATATTAAGAAATATGATCCGTCAAGAACAGTGATCTATTGTAACAACGGCGAGGAGTTACCAGTGTCAAGGAGAAGGAAAAAAGAATTCGAAACGTTTTTATACAGGCATTATGAATCATTAAAACCTACGTGCAATGGAAGACAAAAACATACTACATGAAAAGCTGAATAAGAAGCAACACATTGACTATGTATTCTTGTTCCACGGGTATACCATTATCGTGATGAAAAACGGTACCAATGAAGTGGTAGATATACCGCTTGGTTCGCTGGAAAAAATACTGAGTGGAGACACATTTTTCCGGATTCATCGCTCTTATATTGTCAATCTGGAAAGGGTCAGGGAGATGAAAGTTCAAAAAAACAAACTGCTGATACAGATGCGCGGCCAGGATTTGCCAGTTGCACGCCGAAGAAGAAAACAGCTCCTTAAATTACTGAATGCGGTCAATTAATTCTTACCAGTTTACCGGATTCAACTTTACAAGTCTTTCCAACATAACGTGAAAACAGGCATGGAGCCATGTTTTATACACGATTTCACTTATTATTTCCGGAATAATTTTGGAAATCAGGAATAATTCAATATATTTCGATAGGAAAACCTGATTGTTCCGGTGATTATATTTCAGGTTGATCATGTATGTTGCAGTCCTCCGGCAGGCTCATGGTTTTCCCCTTGATTTACAGACAATCAACAGCAATACAATAAAACAGGAGGGCACTACCATGAAAAATCATGATCTACCTAACCCCAAAAAACAGACAGATTATTTACCCGGAATAGGTGTTTTGTTCCTATTCTTTTTTGCAGTAACAGTCGGACAAGCAGCTGAAAAATTCGATTCTCCCGATAAAGGGTTTGCCCATACAGCCCATTTAGAAGAAGCAGCTGCCTCTTATCAACTCCCCGAAACCGACCCTATGGCTTACGATATCGATGCCCGGTCATCGTTGGGTATTACCGCCACACTGATTGATCAATACCTGGAGCATGCATTGACCTCATTACGGTTAATAGCCCTTTCTCCGGCGACACGCAGCGGAATATGGCCCGAAATTAAACCGGCCATGCAAACCATGCGACAGGCCATACCCGGTGCGGCTTTGTATATTGAACCTGATGGCGGATACTATAGTGTTGAACAGGACTATACAAACCTGAACCTGGCAGACAGGGAGTATTTTGAACCACTTTTCAGCGGCGAAGAGATACACGGTTCATTGGTTTACAGCCGTTCAACCGGTAAACAAGCCGTCCTGTTGGCTGTTCCCGTCTTTGAAGGTGAACAGGTAACCGGGGCGGTTGCGTTATCTGTTTTCCTGGAAGATTTTCAGCAGCTTATTTCAGAATCTCTCAATCTGCCGGACAATTACCTCTGGTATGTCATCGACGAGGAGGGCAATACGGTCCTCCATCCACGGACTGATTATATGTTTATGAACCCGGCAGAACAGGGTAGTCCTTCGCTGAAAGAAGCGACGGAAACTATATTATCCAACGAAAGCGGACAAACATCTTATGTCTTTGGCGGCCGAAATACCTATATACTGTATACCAGTACGCACTTAAATGACTGGCGGGTGTTGCTTGGCCAGGAAGGTGAGCAGGTCGACGACCAATATATGCCTGAAGCGTATGAAATCCTTGACAAACTAAAGGAAAGTATCAAACAAGAACTTCACAAGATGGACGATTACCTTGATGACGTAATTGCTTCTTTCGATGGCCAGTTTCCTGAGGAACACATAGCGAGGGATGCCTTCATTCAAATGTACGAAGATAATCCTTATGTCATAAGCTGTGCCCTGATCGATACGGACGGTGTAATGGTATACCTCGAACCTCCCGAATTCCATCTTACCGAAGGCGAAAACATCCGGGATCAGGAAAACTACTTCGTGATGCAGAAGAACAAGGCTCCCATGCTGAGCAACTCTTTCATCGCCATTGGAGGATATGATGCCGTAAGCTTGCAGCACCCGATCATTGATGATAAAGGAACATTCAAAGGGTCAGTCAGCCTGTTGATGAGGCCTGAGGTAATGATCGAAGAGCTGGCCACACCACATATCATCGAAACAATGTATGAGCCATGGGTTATGGAACCCGAAGGCCGTATCATATATGAAATAGCTTTTGATGGCACCGGTAAGATGCTGTTTCTGGACTACCGGTACGAAAACCAGCAAAGCCTGCTTGAATTAGGTGATGAAATATCCAGGCAGCAAAGTGGGCAAAGTGATTATGTATACTATGACCCTGACAAAGATGAGAAAAAGGTGAAGATGGCCATCTGGGATACTATAGAACTGCACGATACCGAATGGCGCATAATCGTTTCTTATTCGCCCTATCAGTAAAGGGGGACTTCCTATACGGGATTAATAGCCACCGGTGCGCATACACCAAAATTAGTGAAAGCATTGCATACAGCAACTTTTCTGCGCATGATGCATTGTAAATAAACGTCGCTGGACTTAATGAAAATAAAACCGGTAAGCCAGACTTATATTTCTTCCGGGCATGGGAAACTGCCTGTCTTCAACCCTCGACAGGTGGTCCCTGTATTTTTGATCAAACACATTATCTACACGTAAGATAAGCACATGGCGTCCATGATAGTCGATACGGTAACCGGCACTCATTCCGAGCAGATTGTACCCGTCAGTAGTGTTTTCATTGGGGGCAACCCTGTCTTGTTCAGCGACAGACCTTACAGTCGCATCTACCCAGCCATTCTCATAGCTGTATTCCAACTTACCCCGCAGGCGTAATGGTGGAATAAAAGGGAGGTAATCCTGATCACCGGCAGTTCGCCGGGCATCCACGTAATCCGCAGAAAACTCAAGGTTTATGTGATCTGTAAGTTGTAATTTCGACACAAACTCCCCACCCAAAAAGCGGGCTTTATCTCCTGTATATTCATACACTGGCAGCGACGACCCGGGATCCTCTTCACCGGTAGGTTCAAAAATGATGTAATTTTTATACTGGTTATAAAAAAGCGCCATTTCTACAAAAACCTTCTCTGATTGCCATTGAACGAACAAATCTCCGCCATGACCGATCTCATCTTCAATATCAACATTGCCAAGCTCATAAACACCTGAGCAAAGATGGGGGCCGTCTGCAAAAATCTCTTCCACCATTGGGTTACGGTGCGACCGCGCAAACTGACCACCGATTTCCAGGCCGGTAACAGGCCGGTAATTGATTCCTGCCGAACCGGTGAGATTCAATGAGGAACGCGATTTATCGGCTTCCGGAAACACATCATTGGGTAGTGCACTGGTAGCATGGATATCCGCACGTGCTCCTGCCTGAAGTCTCAGGCGGGGTGCCAAAGGTATCTCCTGGTAGGTAAATATACCCAGGTTATTACGACGTTCACCCGGCGTATAGGCCTCATCACCACCTATATCCATGTCATGGCCATAGAAATTCAGGCCCAGCGCACCCCTGTCAAAAATACCAGCCGGATGATGCTGTAGTGTGAGCGTGGCACTGTAGGCATATTTATCATGCAATAATTCAATATTTTCATGGGCCTCCCCTGCTTCTGTTTCGATCTCTATCTCTTTCTGATCCAGATGCGTCGCACTAAAGCGCCATTGAAGTTTATCAAAAAAACCGTTTCGCTCAGCGGCAAACCTGCCTTGCAGGCCATATCGCTGCTGCCTGACCTCAATGGATTCATCCGGGTCATCGAGATGTTCCGGAAGACCATATGCCTGATTGTTGGCAGACAGGCTTAATCCCCCATTACGATCTTGCTCCTGCAAGCCAAAACCGACAGCGGCGTCATAATTATCCATATAGGTTCCGGGCATAAGACCTTCCGGTGTGCGGATATTACCGGTTTCCCTGATGGCCAGTCTGCCGGTGGCGGCCCAATTGGAACTGCCATGCGTATATCTGGCAAATCCGGCACCCATATTATTCATAGTTGCTCCCTGACCCGATACAACACCCGTTGAGCCGGTCTCCCAGTCTTCAGGTATATCAGCCGTCATCAGGTTGATAACTCCACCCAATGCGCTGGAACCATACATAAGGCTGGCAGGCCCTTTTACGACCTCAACACGGTTTGCCGATAAGGGATCCATTGTTAGTGAATGGCCTGAGCCTGACGCTGAAACATCACCCATGCGCTCTCCATGTTCAAGCACAAGGATACGATCGCCATCCATTCCACGTATGACAGGACGGGCAGGCGCAGAACCGTTAGAGCGCATAGCTATACCGGGCTCTCCGTCAAGCATCTCTCCAAAAGAGGGTTCCCCTATTTTCTGTAGTGACTCTCCGAAAAAGCCCATATCAGATTGATAGCGAAAGCCACTGGCAGTCGGGGAAGCCGATATTACAATCCCCTTGAGTTCAACCGCATCTTCTTCAACTTCAAAATGGATGGTCTTCTGTTCGGAACCAGAAATGGTTAACTCAACCGACTCTGACGTATAACCCAGCGCCATCGCCACAAGACGGTGAGACCCGGGCGGAATATCCCGTAATTCATAATACCCCTGATCATCCGTTAAAGTACCTAAGCTGCTATCTTCAATTACTATATTAAAAAAAGGAACAGGCTCATCGCTTCCGGCTAATGTAACCCTCCCTGACACACTACTATTTTCAGATTGTGCCAGAACGGAGAAAGAAATCAATAACAATGAAAGGCTTAAACATTTAATTATAAATTGCATTATATGTATGTAATAGTATTAATAACCTGATAAAAAATATAAATCTTTATATCTGTCCATAAAACCCATGGACACGGTAATATCCACAAATGGTTTAAACCGGTGAATATCTTTTCCCGCTATCCGGTCATACAAAAGTTTCCAGAAAGGTGACAAATAAAAACCTGGAGCACGGTATGCCGGAAAAGTTATCAATACATCATCGGGGGAGCTCGCAGAAGGGGTAGTTGAGATCGTGATAATTCAACCAGTGATGGTTCCCGGTATATAAAATGTACCTGTAGTAAAGGCCGGAATACCTCCAGACCCACTGCAACCATCAATACCAACATGGATATATCGGATAGCATGGCCAGCAGGTAAAGCTCTCCGCCTGAATGCTCATGGCCCGATTTTTCCGAATCAAATGGGGTTGTATTATCACCGGGTGGTGACTCATAAGGATGTGCATGCCGCACGGGCATACCGCAAGGACTTGTGTGATAGTGCCAATTGGCCAGGTCGTTGAAAAACAACCACCCAATAGACAAAACCATGAGGAATGTCAGTATGCGCACGGCTTTATTCATAAGAACTGCTCATAAATCAGCACAAATATAAAATTATTTTGTGAATTTACGAACAACTTGCAAAAAACCGGTAATAGAAATTGAAAGGCTTTATAGCAAAACCAAAATATCCATACGTTTAGGACAATAAAAAGACCAACAAACCGAAACTGAAAAAAGATTAATAATCCAGTATGTCTAAAGCGGCATTTTTAATGATTTGTACTGATGGCAGTATAGCTGTTTCCAGGTTTTTGTGAAAGCCTACCGGGGTAAATGCTGAACCAACACGCTTTACAGGCGCATCAAGATATTCGAAAGCCTGTTCATTGATTTGTGAAACCAGCTCCCCGCCAAAACCGGAAAACACTTTATCCTCATGAACGACCAATACCTTATTGGTCTTTTTTACAGACTGAATAATTGTTTCTGTATCGAGTGGTATGAGTGAACGAATATCAATCACTTCAATTTCACGGCCAGATTCTTTGGCGATTTCATCGGCGGCATTAATACTCATGGGGGTTGTATTACCATAGGTCACGATGGTCATATCGGATCCTTCCCTACGGATTCTGGCCTTTCCGAATGGCACCTCGAAATCATCAGGAACAACAGTTTCGGCTGCTTTGGCATTATAGAGGGCTTTGGGTTCCAGAAACAGCGAAGGACCTTTCGACCGCATAGCTGTGCGTAGCAGTCCTGCTGCATCATCCGCAAAAGATGGGTAAACCACCCGCATTCCTGGGAACGTGGTCAAAGCCCCTTCCGTCGTTTGAGAATGGTAAAGTCCGCCACCGATATAACCACCGGAAGCCAGGCGGATCGTAACGTTGGGGGCAAACTGTCCATTACTTCGCCAATAGTCGTGAGTCATTTCCACATACTGTTCCATGGCCGGCCAAAAATAGTCTGCAAATTCAGCGCCTTCAACCACCACGCGGATTTTCTCATCAAAGCGGCTCATTCCGTTAGCCGTTCCCACGATAAAATCTTCGGCAATAGGTGCGTTGAACACCCTTTCCTTGCCAAATTCCTGTTGCATCCCTTTGGTCACATTGAAAATACCACCTTTCTCCTTGTTGGCGATATCCTGTCCCCAGATGTAAGTGTCGGGATTATGGCGAAACTCGGCTTTCAATGTTTCATTCAGGGCAGTGATCAGCTTCTTTTTCTCCCCTTTCTCATTATGAAGGCCCTCCGGATACTTTTCCGGTTTGTAAGGCTCGGGTATGACAAAATCATAAATGGTTTCAGGGTCGGGATCCGGAGCCTTCATCACAGTTTTATGCGCCGCCTTTAGTTTTTTATTTGCCTCCTTATCGACTTCTTTAAGCTCGTCTTCGGTATAGATTTTATTCTCAAGAAGCAATTTTTGTATTTTCACCATGGGGTCATTGGCCTGAACACAGTGAAGCTCCTGATCATCCCTGTAAAGGTCATGCCGGTCACTATTGGAATGCGAACCAATACGCACTACACTGGCGTGTACAATAACCGGTTCGCCGGTGGTCAGAACATGCTCTTTGGCCTCATGCATGGCGTTCATCGACTTCAACACATCCTTGCCATCACAATGGATAATATGCAGATTCTTAAAGCCGCGGAAATTATCGGCTACCTTTTTGTTGGCAGTCTGATCCCGTTTAGGAACGGAGATACCATAACCATTATCCTGAAATACAAATATAACCGGCAGTTTTTCAGTACTGGCACCATTAACGGCTTCATAGACATAACCTTCCGAGGCGGATGACTCGCCCTGGGAAGAAATAGCCACTCCTTTATGTCCGTAACGCTTCATGGCACGGGCAACACCTACCGCATGGAGGGTATGGTTACCCGTTGATGAAGACACGTTGTGGATATTCCATTCGGGCTTGGCAAAATGGTTAGACATATGACGTCCACCACTGGCCACATCGGTAGCTTTTGACAATCCGTTCAGCAATATTTCTTCTGCTGTTAAACCTGCTGATAAAGCAATTAACATATCACGGTAATAGGGAAACAGGTGGTCGGTTTCGCGATCGAAGATCTGGCCGATGGCCAGCTGAATGGCATCATGACCAGCATAGGGGGCATGATAAGACCATCCGAGAGCCTGCTTCAGGTAGTTAGGCGCTTTCTCATCAAGCTTTCGGCCCAGTACCATCAGATCATACCAATTTTTAAATGTTTTTTTATCAACACTGTCTACGGTGTAAACCTGCTCGGCTGCCTTTTTCTCTTCGGTTTTTTTCTTTGTGGATTCCATAATTACAATATATAAACTAACAACTACTTTTCTGTTTTTTCCGTCAGACTAACAGCCTGGTTGACCTATTTGTTTATTGACGCATGGTGGTTTTTATAGCTTTTGGTATCTGTTCGATTATATCTCCGGCAGTCATTCCTTCATGACCTCTGCGCGAGGCGGCCATATCTCCTGCCCGTCCATGCAGATAGGTGCCCAGCAGGCAGCTGTGCAGCGGTGAATAATTTTGCGCCAGCCAGCCAAGGATCATCCCGGTCAACACATCCCCGCTGCCACCGGAAGCCATACCGGGATTTCCTGTGGAATTAAAGTAGGTACGGCCGTCGGGACAAATAATGGCTGTGTGCGCACCCTTTAGTACAACATAAACCTGGAATCGATGAGCCAGCTCTTTGGCCTTATCAAAACGGTCATGATCATCGGTGGTTTTTCCGGCCAGGCGATCCAGCTCGCCCGGGTGAGGAGTAAAGATGGAACCTTTGGGCAGAAAGCCGCACCAGGTCAGGTTTTCTGAGAGAATATTCAATGCATCCGCGTCCAACACCATCGGTACGGTGGTATTCTGAATAAGCACCTTCAGTGCCCGGGCGGTCTGATCCTGCACCCCAAGTCCGGGACCCGCACCAACCGCGTTGTAGCCCTCCAGTTCGTGAACTTCTGACATGTAATGGGGGTGATCATCAACCGTACACATGACCTCAGGTACGGCTGTCTGTAAAACACTGTAGGCACATTGTGGAATTTGTACTGTCAACAGTCCGGCGCCGCAACGAATGACCGACCGGGAAGCCAGCACTGCCGCACCTGCCTTTCCGTAACTGCCCGCCATCAAAAAAGCATGTCCGAAATGACCCTTGTGGGCAAACTTCTTTCGCGGACGGTACAGCGACCGGATATCAGAAGCAAGCAGATAATGGTATTTGCTGTCAATTTGCCGGATCCCTTCATCCAGTAGGCCGATATCCAGCAAATACCATTGTCCCAGGAATGGCTGATTGCCGGCAAACAAAAAGGCCAACTTGGGAACCTGGAAACTCAGGGTATAATTGGCCCGGATAATATGGCGGGGATTGTTGTCCCGATTGTCTTCACAAAATAAGCCGGTAGGAAAATCAATGGCGATGACTTTCGATTCCGAAGCATTAATTTGCTGAACAACTTTAGCCAGGAATCCTTCCAGGGGCCTTGTCAGACCACTTCCCAGGAGGGCATCCACCACCAGGTCATCAGACTGCAAAACGGGCAGTTGGTCCGCTTCTGTTACATCTTCTGCGTGTAGGTTTTTAACCCCTGCCAGGCGTTTCTCATTAACCAGGAAATCCTGAGATGGCTTATCTGTATGACGTATTTTGTATACAATCACCCTGTAACCGCTTCCGGCCAGCATACGGGCAATCACAAGGCCATCTCCCCCATTATTCCCCATCCCACAATATACCCGGATGGTTTTATCGGTTTTTGTATGGCGGCGTATCCAGTCATAACACTTGCCGGCAGCCCTTTCCATCAAATCAATAGATGAGACAGGCTCGTTATTGATGGTATAGGCATCCAGCTCCCGTATCTGACTTGCATTCAGTATTTTCATATCAGGAAATCATTGATTTTTGTTGACATTCCATGTTTCACTACTTTTGCAGGTGTGTATGGCGATCCACATGTGCATACGTAAATCAAATTTAAGCCTATATTTCGGAAAAAACAATGCTTATATCGCTTAACAGGGACCCAGAGAAAAAGCATGCATGTATCCTGTCAACGGCATACCTGCCCCCCATAGAATATATGGTTATGCTGATCAAGGCATCGGATGTTCGTATTGAGCTGCATGAAACATTCCCGAGGCAGACCTGGCGTAACCGTTGCCGAATATTAACCGCCAATGGCCTGTTGGATCTCAGTATACCCGTGCACCGGCCTCAGGGAAATCATACGAAAACAAAAGATGTGATTGTAAGTGAACGTACAAACTGGCAAGCCAAACACTGGCGTGCTATCACAGCCGCTTATAACAAGGCCCCATTTTTTCTGTATTATAAAGATCTTTTTGCACCTTATTTCCTTAAACGCTGGTCGGGGGCGCTCTGGCAATACAACAACCAACTGCTTACGACCCTCATGAAGGAGCTTTCCATTGACACAGCCATTGGAACAACAGAATCATACCAGCCGGTACCAGCCCTTGAAGAAGATTACAGAGAACGTATTACCCCAAAAACACAGCGAAGGGAAAAACCGCTAGTTACACATTTTCCACCCTATCACCAGGTGTTTGGCGACCGGTTTTGTTTCACACCCAATGTCAGTATTATAGACCTTTTGTTCAATACAGGCCCGGAAGCAGGCCCCTATCTCCTGGAAACGGTGAAATATGTTAATGATTAATCCGGTGCTGGATAGGCAACCCGCACATGGTAGATATTCAGGAGCATTCGTTTCAATATCCCTTTAACAGTGGTGATGTCTTTAAATGTGATGTCAGCATTATCAAACTGCTTTTCCTGCACCTGTGTATCAATGATATCATCCACCAGCTGGCTGATTTGTTGTTCATCGGGCTTTTTCAGGCTTCTTGACGCGGCCTCCACGGAATCGGCCATCATCACAACAGCTGTTTCTTTACTGAACGGGCGTGGCCCGGGATAGATAAAATCTGCCTTGTTTACCTCCTCATCCGGACTTTCTTTTACCTGCATGGTATAAAAATAGCGGGCAGTGGTTGTTCCATGATGTGTACGGATGAAATCGATCAGGTATTCGGGCAGGTTATTCCGGCGTGCCATTTCAATACCATCTATAACGTGGGATATAATGATTTTGGCGCTTTCCTTAAATGAAATTTCATCGTGCGGGTTATAGGCTGTATTTTGGTTTTCTATAAAATACAGTGGATTATTCATCTTCCCGATGTCGTGATACATGGCGCCTGTACGCGCTATGAGTCCATGGCCACCGATTTCTGTAACAGCCTCCTCTGATAAATTGGCCACCTGGAGGGAGTGCTGAAACGTACCGGGGGATTTCATACCGAGGTTGCGCAACAGCTTGTTGTTGGTATCTGCCAGCTCAAGAAGGGAAAAGTCGGTTGGCAACCCAAACAACCTTTCAAAAAGAAAAATCAGCGGATAGGCGAACAAGGTGAGGAAAGCACCACCGGCGAAATACAAAAAATCCTGCCAGTAGAGGTTCTCGAGCGAACCGGTATGTGCCAGTGACAGCCCAAAATACACGGCTGAATACGTAACAAAAATCAATGCTACGGTTATAAACAGCTGGGAGCGCCGCCTCAGGTCCGACATACTGAAAATAGCCACAATACCGGCGATAAACTGTAGAAATACAAATTCAAAGCTACGGGGTATCAAAAATCCAATCAGAATGATGGTTATGATATGCACATACAAGGCGAGCCGGTTATCAAAAAAGGCACGTATGACAATAGGTACCATACAGACAGGTACCAGGTAGAGATAGTCAATATTATAACGTATAACCAGGCTGGTGAGGAATACCGTCAGCAACAGTGACAGCAGAACCAGGAAAATGCGGCGGTTATCATCAAACACGTCCCGGCGAAAGAAATACAAAAAGAGCAGCAATACAATCATAGAGATACTTACCAACAGAAATTGTCCGGCATATAAGACAGCCTGCATGCCTGAGGCCCCAACCTGACGCTGATATTCCGCCTTGAAGGATTCCAGTATCCGGTATGTTTCTGATGTGATAAGTTCACCCTGTGAGACAATTTTTTCACCCTCCTGCACCATCCCGCGTGTCACCGGAATGCTTTCCAACTCAACCTGCATAGCCCTTTGGGTTTGCTCTTCATCATAATACACATTGTGGCTTAGCGCATTTTCGATCAATGGCTGCAACAAGACAACATCCAGGCTGTCATCCAGCTCATCCAAAGATGTGATGGCATACATATAAGCTTCCTGAATATCAAAAAGGTCACCCAGGGTTTTTGACCTGGCTACATTATCATCCAGCACCCTGATCTCAAAATCATCAGACTGGTCACTGAAAGGTTCATTTAACAGGATAATCCCTGTATCATAAAGTTCTGATAAAATATCGGTGCCTGCTGCCTTGTGTTGTTCCTTCAGCGTGCCATTTCCGTTATCAGGATATTTTTTGTTCCATGCGCTTTCGAAATCCCGTTCAAAGGCATTTAACATAGACTCCTTAACCATTGCCCGGCGCGAGAATATCGGTTTAAACTCCTCCCGGACGGCCTGATGTTCCTCTTCCAGTTGCTGATCAGATTTCAGGATGGCAAAACTGAAAGGGGCGATAAGGTCTTCGTACATCCAGGGGCGAGCCTGTTGATATTCATAGTCAAAACCAGGCTGACGCGGAAATAACTGCACCAGCAGGAAAATGGTTACCAGGACAAGTAGGACCTTGTATATAATGGAAAAATGGCGTTGCAGCCATTGA
>JAWLDT010000026.1:0-27976 GCA_041686485.1 Bacteroidales bacterium
AGCTGGAAGCTCGAAGCTGGAAGCTGGAAGGAAGAAGTAAACGGTGAACGGTGAACAGTGAACAGTAAACGGTAAAAGTAGCTGGAAGCTGGAAGGAAGAAGTAAACGGTGAACGGTGAACAGTGAACAGTAAACGGTAAAAGTAGCTGGAAGCTCGAAGCTGGAAGCTGGAAGGAAGAAGTAAACGGTGAACGGTAAATGGGATCTGGGAGCTGGGAGAAGAAGAAGTTGGCCTTAAAAAGGTTTACACTTTTTGTAAACAAAAACCAGGACGATACAACGCGAGGGAACGAAGAAACGAAGATGCGTGGATTCGCCTGAAGGGCAATTTAATTTAGCCCAGTGGCAACGCCCTGGGTACTGAAGGTGATATACCTTAATGCAGTTGCAGGCCGGACTTGGCCGGCCTGCCATATATAAAAAGGAGCAGTGGTAGCCGCAGCACTTGGGCTGCGTACTACCGTAATGACAGGGCTTGAGCTGTCACCACGGGGCTTGACCTGTCACTCTCCGGAAGCTCGAAGCTGGAAGGAAGAAGTAAACAGTGAACAGTGAACGGTGAACGGTAAAAGTAGCTGGAAGCTCGAAGCTGGAAGGAAGAAGTAAACGGTAAACGGTGAACGGTGAACAGTGAACAGTGAACGGTAAAAGTAGCTGGAAGCTGGAAGGAAGAAGAAAACGGGAGCTGGGAGCTGAGAGCTGAGAAGTGAGGACGCGAGGGCGTGGGAGCAAGAGGGCGTGAGGGCGTGAGAGCGAGAGGGCGTGAGAAAATGATGCGAGGATACGAAGCCAAAAGCTAACAGCAGAACAAAAAATAACAAACAACAAACCGTTCAGCGTTTACCGTTCACCGACGAATGACAAGGCGAAGCCTTAAATAACAGCGAAGCGCAATAACAGCGAAGCCTAATGACGCGAAGCAAAAATCTGAGAGCAGGATGCATATTACATTTTCATCGGCAGGCATTCGGGGCAACACAATGCTGAATAAAAAGAAATTATAATGCACAGATTCACATATCTTGGAAATATGGATGGTTCCACGCTGGAGGCCATGTACAGTGATTATTTAAAAGATCCGGAAAGGATTCCGGATGACTGGCGTCATTTCTTTGACGGTTTTGCGTTTGCCCGGGAACGTTACCCGGATGCTGATACTGTTCCCCCGCAGGAGGCAGAGGTTTTTCGGAATGAATTTAATGTGATCAACCTGATCAACGCTTATCGCGAGCGCGGTCATCTTTTTACCAAAACAAACCCGGTCCGTTCGCGCCGGAGGTACTTCCCCACCCTGGATCATCAAAACTTTTCTCTTCATGACAAGGACCTGGAAACACGTTTCCAGGCCGGCAGCGAGCTGGGTATTGGGAAAACAACGCTTAGAAAGATCATCAGGCATCTTCAGCAAACTTATTGTCAGAGCATTGGTGCCGAATACATGTATATTCGCACCCCGGAAATCACCGAATGGCTTCAGCATCGCATGGAGAGCGTGAAAAATACGCCTCATTTTGATCTTCATAAGAAAAAGCAAATCCTCACAAAACTGATTGAAGCGGTAGGTTTTGAGCAGTTTGTACGAAAACGCTTCCCGGGCCAGAAGCGATTTTCACTGGAAGGGTGTGAAACGCTTATTCCGGCGCTGGATGCTGTAATTGAAAAAGGGGGCGGTCTTGGTATCAAAGAATATGTGATTGGCATGGCCCATCGCGGACGCTTAAATGTACTGGGAAATATTTTACGCAAACCCTACCGGAAGATTTTCAGTGAATTTGAGGGAAAAGCGTATGCGGAAGAAACCCTGCTGGGAGATGTCAAATACCATCTGGGTTGCACCCTTGAAACACAAACCCGCAACGAGGAACGAATCAACCTGAGTATCGCGCCCAACCCAAGCCATCTGGAAGCCGTTGACCCCGTGGCTGAAGGGATCACCAGGGCAAAAATCGAATTAAAACATGGCGATGATTACCAGAAAGTCGCCCCCATCCTGATCCATGGTGATGCCTCCATGGCCGGCCAGGGTGTTATTTATGAACTTTTGCAGATGTCGCAGCTGCCGGGATACAGAACAGGTGGCACCATTCACCTGGTAATTAATAACCAGCTGGGTTTTACCACCAACTACCTGGACGGACGGTCAAGCACCTATTGCACCGATGTGGCCAAAACCACCCAATCTCCAATATTCCATGTAAACGGCGACGATGTGGAGGCCGTGGTATATACCATCGAGCTGGCTATGGAATTCCGGCAGCGCTTTCAGAAAGATGTGTTTATTGACCTCCTGTCTTACAGAAAATATGGCCATAACGAGGGTGATGAGCCCAGATTTACCCAGCCGGTACTCTATAAGATCATTGAAAAACATCCTGATCCGGCAACTATCTATATTGAGCAGCTGCTGAAACAGGAAGCCATCACGCAGGAAGAAGTCGACCATCTCCAAAAGGGTTTTTATGGGACGCTGGAAGAAGAGCTCGCTCATAGCAAGAAAATTGAGAAGGGAGATATCGATCCCTTCCTGGAAAACACCTGGAAGGGTATCCCGAAAGCCGCCCCTGAAGATATGTTTAGTCCTGTTGAAACGGGCTTCGACAGTCAAACCCTAAAAAAGATTGGGGAGAAGGTCACCACACTACCTGAAGGCAAGGATTTTTTCCGTAAGACGCGTCGCATGATGAAAGAGCGTCATAAAATGATCATGGATACAGGAGAGATAGACTGGGCCATGGGGGAAACCCTGGCATATGCCACCCTGCTTCATGAAGGCTTTCCGGTTCGTATCTCAGGGCAGGATGTGGAAAGGGGAACCTTCAGCCACCGGCATGCGGTGTTAAAAATTGAAGATTCTGAAGAAGAGTATGTTCCTTTAAATCACCTAAGTGAGAATCAGGCACGTTTTGAGATTTACAACTCGCTCCTGTCAGAATATGGCGTCCTGGGGTTTGAGTATGGCTATGCCATGTCAAGTCCCAACAAGCTTGTCATCTGGGAAGCACAGTTTGGTGATTTCAATAACGGAGCCCAGGTCATTATTGACCAGTTCATTGCCAGTGCAGAAGAGAAGTGGAAGGTGCTGAACGGACTTGTCCTGTACCTGCCTCACGGCTATGAAGGTCAGGGTCCTGAGCATTCAAGCGCCCGTATTGAGCGGTTCTTAACCTTGTGCGCAGAAAACAACATACAGGCGGCAAACTGTACCACACCGGCGAATTTTTATCACCTGCTCAGGCGCCAGATGAAGCGACCATTCAGGAAACCATTGGTCGTATTTACCCCAAAAAGTCTGCTCCGGCATCCCGACTGCGTATCATCGGTGGAGGAGCTGGACAAAGGCTCGTTCCAAACTGTTTTGGATGATCCGGACGCCAGACCTGAAACCATAAAGCGTGTTATTCTCTGTTCAGGTAAGATGTATTATGATTTAAAAGAAGAACAGCAGCAAAAAGGATTTTCTGACACGGCCATTGTCAGGCTGGAACAGCTATATCCTTTACCTGAGGAAGAATTACTGCAAATCCGGGAGAAGTACCATAAAGCTGTCCGCTGGTTATGGGTTCAGGAAGAACCGCAAAATATGGGGCCGTGGCCGTTTATCATGATGAACCTGCACGGGTTCAGTCTCAGTGTAATCGCACGTCCGCCAAGTGGAAGCCCTGCCAGCGGATCCAGCAAATTTCACCAGATGCAGCAGCAAAAAATTGTGGAGAAGGCTTTTGAGGAGTGTCATTGCGAAGATGTTTGCAAAGAATGTAAACAATTATGTATCAGTCATATGAGAGAAACATAAATTTTAGACAAGCTCCACACAAAGAAAAACAGATACTTATGACCATAGACATCAATGTACCGGAAGCAGGTGAATCGATCACGCAGGTAGAACTGGCAAAATGGCTGGTGGAAGACGGGGCTTATGTTGAAAAGGACCAGGAGATCGCCGAAATAGATTCGGACAAGGCAACCATGACCATCAATGCGGAAGCCTCCGGAAAGATTACCATCACCGTTGAAGAGGGAGCCACCGTTGAGCCCGGCAAACGTGTTGGCACTATTGACACAGAAGCCGCACCTCCTGCAGACAAAAAAGCAGCGAGCCAAAAGCAGGAGAGACAAAGAACAACCACAGAGAAATCTTCCTCCGGGCAGGCTGCCCGGGAACAATCCGACGAAAAGTCCGCTGCTGCGGCGGCATACTCAGCAAAGCAACAGGACAAAGAAGCAGCCGGTGATACAGGGGATAAAGATAAAGCAGGCAGCGACAAGATCACTTTCTCGCCACAGGCACAAAAGCTTCTGGAAGAAGAGGGCCTGTCGCTGGACTGGGATACGATTCGTCCCGACAGCAAAAGGATCACCAAAAAAGACATTCTGGCTGCCATCGCCAGCAAGGCGGAGGCCAAAGGTGACAAATCGGGCAGTTCCGGACAGCTGGGAACTGAAGCAGATAGCCGGAAGGAGGATCGCCGGGAAGACCACCAAAAGATGTCGACCCTACGGAAAAAGGTCTCCGAAAGGCTCGTAGCCGTCAAGAACGAGACCGCCATGCTAACCACTTTTAACGAAGCGGACATGTCGGCCATCCTGCAACTTCGAAAGAAGCACCAGAAACAGTTTGAAGAGGCCAACGGTTTTAAGCTTGGCTTTATGTCCTTCTTTGTTAAGGCCATTACAGAGAGTATCAGGATGTATCCGAACGTAAATGGATCCATTGACGGTAATCAGATCGTGGTACCCAATTATGCCGATGTGGGCATTGCGGTCAGTACACCGAAAGGTTTGATGGTTCCGGTGATCCGGGACGCCGACAAACAGAGCATCCGACAGCTGGAGCAATCCATCAATGCGTTGGCCGAGAAGGCACGTAATAACAAAATCAGCATCGAAGATCTCAGTGGTGGTACGATTTCCATCACCAATGGCGGTGTGTTTGGTTCCATGCTGTCCACGCCGATTCTGAATCCACCGCAAAGTGCTATTCTGGGCATGCATAAAATTACAGAAAGACCGGTGGCCATTGAGGGCAAAGTTGAGATACGTCCTATGATGTACCTGGCATTGTCTTATGATCACCGGATCATCGACGGGAAAGAATCGGTCGGGTTCCTGGTAAGCATTAAGGAGATGATCGAAAACCCGGGCAAAATGCTGATGCAGGGGAAAGATCCTGCGGAGGTCCTGATTGGCCTATAAAATCTACAATTTTACATTTAATCTACGCTTGTCAGATTATGGCTCTTATAAAATCTATCCGGGGCTACGAGCCCAAATTTGGCCGGGAATGCTACCTGGCTGATAATGCGACCATCATTGGTGACGTTGTCATGGGAGATCGCTGTAGTGTCTGGTTCAATGCTGTTGTGCGCGGCGATGTCCATTATATCCGCATTGGAAACAATGTAAACATACAGGATGGTGCGATCATCCACTGCACATTTGAAACGGCACCCACCAATATCGGAAACAATGTATCTGTTGCACACAATGCGATCGTTCACGGCTGCACGCTCAAGGACAATGTATTGGTTGGAATGAATGCCATTGTGATGGACAATGCAGTGGTAGGCGAGAATTCAATTATTGCGGCTGGTGCGGTGGTTTTAGAAGACACAGTTATCGAACCTGGCAGTGTCTATGGGGGGATCCCGGCAAAAAAAATCAAGGATATCAACCAGGAGCTAACCAGTGAGCTACTGGAAAATATCTCGAAAAAATACATCCGATACAGCCAATGGTACCGGAATGAAGAATAATCAAAAGCCTGCAATCAAACACCGTAAAAGGATGTTTTCATACAGGCTTTTTGTTAGCTGTTGTAAACTAACAGCTTATATATTTTGTAAGCTAATCGGGTAGATCACATTCTAATTTCGACCGGACTGGTCAAAATCCAGGTCCGGCTCGCTGAATTCCGGATCTTCCGGAAGCATATCATCCTTGTCAAGGTTCAATTTATCCATCACCAGCGGCATAATATCTTCGCCACGTTCGTGATAGACCACAGCACCTCCGCTGGTATCGAAAATATAGGTAAAACCGTTGTCGCGGGCTACTTCTTCAATGGCTTCACGAGCTTCATTGATAATCGGCCTCAACAGCCTTTCTTCTTCCTGCATGATATCCTGCTGGGCAGATTCCTCAAACTCCATAATGCGCTCCTGAAGGCTTTGAAGTTCACGCTCTTTTGACTGTCTGACAAGCTGCGAATATGTTTCCTGCTTTTCTATAAACTCTTGATATTTTGTCTGAAACTCATTCTGCATCTCCATGAAGGTTTCTTCAAGGCCCTGTGCATATTGCTGCAATTCCTCCTGAGCCTCTTGTCTTTCGGGCATCATTCGGAGCAACTCATTCGTGTTGACATGTCCTAGTTTTACATCTGATTGAGCCAAAAGGGGTGTGCTCCCCAATAAAATAATTAATATCAGGGCGAAATTCAATACGTTTTTCATGTTGAAATTGTCTTAGGATGAATAATCGGATTTCATTTTCAGGGCACAAATTTAATCAATAATTATAAATGACTTATATTTTTTAACAGCATTTATGACAAAGGACTGTTAATGGCTAACAACGGCGGCTGCTACATTGCAGGGGCAAAAATCAAAAAAATGTTTTGTAGATTTAAAAAAAACGTATATTTGCAATCACAATTAACGCACCAGCGGAAATAGCTCAGTCGGTAGAGCACGACCTTGCCAAGGTCGGGGTCGCGGGTTCGAGTCCCGTTTTCCGCTCAGCCACAACCTCTGAAAAAGAGGTTTTTTTTTATCAAAGCATGGTAACGCTAATGCCCGGATGGTGGAATTGGTAGACACCCAGGACTTAAAATCCTGTGGCCATTGCGGCCGTGCCGGTTCGAGTCCGGCTCCGGGCACAAAGCTGATTGCCGATTGCCGATTACCGATTGGCAATTTTCGATAATCGGTTTTAACTTCCCCCCAGCCACTCTCAATCTGAAATCGACAATCATCCCCAGTGAAGCACAACCTACCGCACTTCACTTGCTACATATTTTCCCAACCCACCCTTTAACAACATAATCCTGTCATAAGATTCTTGTATACGCTCCTCGGTGATCGTACCTTCTTCAATGAGATCGAGAATGATGTCACGTGCTTTGATGGCGATGAGCTCATCATACACCAGGTTGTTTGCAAAGATGAGGATGTCAACGCCGGCATCTATGCTCCTGAAGATGGCCTCTTCCAAGCCATAGTGATCTGTAATGGCGCCCATGTTCATGTCGTCGGAGATGACCACCCCGTCAAAGCCCAGTTGGTCGCGTAAGATGCCAGTGATCACATTCTTCGACATTGTAGCCGGATAATCAGGGTCCCAGTTGGCATTGTAGATATGTGCCGTCATCACCATATCGACCTTACCCTGTTGTATAAGGTTTTGGTAAGGAATGAGTTCGATCTCGTCCCAGGTGTCTGTCACATCCGTCACACCATAGTGGGAGTCATCGGTGGCACTGCCGTGTCCGGGAAAATGTTTCAAAGTGGTAAGCACGTTCTCATTATGATGCTCATCAATGAAGATGCCGGCGTGGTGGGTCACGATGGCCGGGTCGTCGGAAAAGCTGCGGCCAATGGCGCCAATGGCCGGACTTTCGGGATTGATATTCACATCCACCACAGGTGCCAGGTTTACGTTAAAGCCGTGTCCGGACAGCGTTTGTGCAATTCTCCGGCTGTAAAAGTGTGTGGTGTCATCGTTGTTCGTTGTACCCAGGTACTCAGCCGACACTGTGGCCGGAAAACCATAGGCTTCCTTGAGCCGGGCCACGCGGCCACCCTCCTGGTCAACACTGATCAGCAAGGGATGCTCGGTGGCAAGACCAGTAAGCTGGCTGTTTAGATTAATAACCTGCTGTGGCGATTCGATGTTGCGCGGCTCAAACCCCAGGGCAACATCGAGATCAAACAACACAACACCACCAACACGACCGCTGGCAATATCGTCATAGATCTGATCCTGCTCATCAATCTCCATTCCGCGAAAACCTATCATCAGCATCTGCCCGATCATCTTCTCCAGGGAATCGTCATCCGGTTTCGGATCATCATCGGTTGAACAAGCATAAAACAGCACCAAGAAAAAGGCCGCAAGGATCACAACTAGTTGTTTAGAATTCATTTGTTTGAAATTTATTTGTTTAGTATTTATTTGTTTGGAATTTATGATTACTGGTTACTGGTTACTGATTTCTGATTTCTGATAAACATAGATTAAACATATAACTTCTTATTTCCTGAAGCGTTTGATAAAATCTTCTACTTCAGGCAGCCCACCCTGGTAAACGAGGTAACTGTTATACGGCTCCCGCCGTGTGATGTCGTCGTTAATAGGTGTAAGCATGATATTTTTCACTTCCTCAAGGTCTTTTGTTTGCCCCAAAGCCCAGCCCAGCTTCACCCAGGCCACCTCCGGCAGCATATTTTCGGCGGGAACGACGCCCAGGGCCATCATCTCGCGGCCGGTTTCATACACAAACATCTGCACGTAACCCCATAGCGTTTGCACCGTCATATAAACCGCCACACCTTTCTTATTTGCCCTTTCGAGAGCCGGGTACAACGGCTTGTTGACGTGCCCCAGCCCGGTGCCGGCTATTATAATGCCCTTGTATCCATTGTCAACCAGCGAGTCGACAATGTCTGGCATCATATTCGGATAGTAATAGATAATGGCCACCTTTTCTTCAAAATAGGGCATGATCTTTGCCTTTTTGTCTTTGCGACGGCTGTTATATTCTTTCTTGATGGGGACGACACCATCTCTTGAGACCCTTGCGAGTGGAATGTCTCCTATTGTACGAAAAGTACTGCGGTACGACGAGTGCATCTTGCGCACCCGTGTGCCGCGGTGCAGCAGGCCATACTCGTCGGAGGTCGGGCCAAACATACACACCATCACCTCGGCGATGTCGGCATTGCCTGCCGTATAGCAGGCGTGCATGAGGTTGAGTGCAGCATCCGACGAGGGGCGGTCAGACGAACGTTGCGAACCCACCAGCACAATTGGTACAGGCGGATCCTGTATCATATAAGTCAGGGCTGCAGCCGTGTGGTGCAGGGTATCAGTGCCGTGTCCGATCACGATGCCGTCGATACCGTTCTCAATTTCTTCACCTATAGATACGGCCAGCTGTTTGTATTGTTCCGGCCCCATGTTTTCACTGAATACGGCAAACACTTTCTCGGTAGTCAGATTACAGATATCAGCCAACTCAGGAACAGCGCCATACAACTCCCCGGGAGAGAACGCCGGTATAACAGCACCTGTTCGGTAGTCCAGCCGGGAGGCAATGGTGCCGCCGGTGCCAATCAGCTTTACATTGGGCTTGCCTTCCGTATACGGAAACTCCTGCTCCGGAATCTTGTAATTGGCTTTTTTATAACCGGTTTCCTCCATGCTGGTAATGGTATCCACGTCGATACCCACATTGTAACCGGTGGGGATTTTTAATACCAGGTGCTTGTCGTCATCACTCTCGGAACGCGGTAATATGGTCCCCTGGAAATGTCCGCGACTGGTGTCGATGTTCACCTGTCCCCATACCCGGACATTGTATGTGTTTAGTGCCTGCAATGCAGGTCCCTTATAACCCTGAAAACGGTCTTCACTCATTCAACTATTGTATTAGGTTTTCTTATTTCAGTTGCCCCGGCTGTCTGTCATGTCTGCAACTATCCAAATGCCGCCCATACCGGAGGCCATGATATCCAACATTCACAAACCGTCAGGTCGACAGTTTCATTTCCTGGTCAATCGTGTCTCTTAAGCCGGCCATGGTCATGTTGCCCAGTGCGGGTTGACGTAACTGCCCCATCAACCAGTTTACCTCCCTTGTTTGGCCGTTATTATGGCGTATGCGCGCAAACTCCTCTCTAAGTGCAGGTATTTTGGCAACCAGCGTATGCTTATCCGTTTGCTGAAAGCCATACAATTGAAGCAACTGTTCTATATTGTAATCCGGATTCTGATAGAGCAAAGGCAGCAGTTCCCTGGCCAGCTCAACATCCAGTTTTCTCTGCCGCACAGCCCTGATCATATCAGCAACCAAACGGTATTGAAAACCATCACCGCTTTGATAATGACCTTCAACAAATTTCAGCCGGTGGCCGAACAGGGTTCCCAGAAACACAGGATCCTCACCATCCTTCTCTGTCAGTTCCGCTATCAGCGGGAAAAGGTTGTTCCGAAGGATGTATGTATAGGTATCTTCCGGAATGCCCCAGGTTTTCATGGCCATATAGGCATCATATGTTTCCCGGGGCAGGTCCTCTGAAAGCCTTTGAATATCTTCATCCAACAGAGGAATGGGGGCAGAATCAGTATCCGGGTACATGCGATCGGCACCGGGAAGCACTCGTTCAAAGACAGTAGTACCATCAACAAACGACTTCCTTGTCTCATTGGGGACACACTCAAACGCCATCCTGCACCTTTCCTCAATGGTTTCCATGGCGGTAGGCATATCTTCCTGAGGTCCCCTGATAAACAGAACCGCATCGCCTTCCTTACTGCCCATTTTATCGCGCAGCTTTTGAAAAACTTCTTTCTCCGCCAGTGGACTGAGGGCATCATGGGTTGTCATATTGGGATGCTCCAGACAGGCAACAACCTTGAGCCGCTCACTGATCTCATCTGCAAATGTCTTTCCCGGCTGGGTAAAGTGGGACAATACACCCAGAAAGCCCGGAAGGTTTACCCCATATAGTGCTTCTCCGTTATCCTGAATAGAATTAAAGGCATCAGACCTGAAAGCAAACTGACCCGGATCAAGTGCTTCATACTGCATGGTCCAGTCCTTCGGATCATCAAATTTTCCAAGAAGCTGGTCACGAATGTGCAGCAGAGCCCACTGACGGAACGATTCGTTATGGGTTAACTCCGGGATCCAAGTGATATGCGACACACCTTTAATCTCTACCCGGGTCCCTCCGCGACAGCTGACATTTACATCTTGCCGGGCAGCGCCTATTCCTGTCCGAACCTTTCCGGTACTGCGATTCAGGAACCGGATCACCTGGCAGGCTTCAGCCGCCTCATCCGGGTTTACCATATCGGGATAGGTCACGGTTTCGATAAGCGGCATACCCAGGCGGTCTGTCTTAAAAGTACGCCAGTGCCCGACATCCGAGATCTCCCGACAGGAGTCTTCTTCAAGACTAAGCTGAATCAGCCTTACGGTCTTGTTACGCAGTTTGATCGCCCCTTCTACGCCAATAATAGCTGTTCGCTGAAAACCTGTCGGGATACTTCCGTCAAGGTACTGCTTACGTGTGATATGGACTTCACCTACGATATTCAGTTTTTTGAGAAGGGAAATCTGTATGGAGATATCCAGTGCTGTACGGTTTAGCGGAAATGGGGGCGTATCATCCACCTCGTAGGTGCAGGAGTTATCATTACTTAAGCGGTATATGATATTCTTCCTGGTTTTAAACTCCATGAGCGCGGTACCGTCGTACTCGCCCAATTCGCTGAGTGTGGGGCGCATGTGCCTGATCACTTCGGCATCGTATTCATTATCATGCTGATAGATGCCGGCGGGACACCGGCAAAAAAGCTTTTGACGGGTATCCAGCTGCTGGTGGACCTCCAGGCCTGACATAAAACCTATTCGGTCATAATCTTGCTGCGTAGCGTTTTTGCGGGTTACATAACCTATGGCTTGTTTTGTTTGTTCATAGTTAAGCGCAGGGTCGTAGTGATTATCCATCCGTATAATTATTATTAGATATACCTTTATACTATATGGCAACCGGCACCAGAGGTTTTAACCGTTTTGACCGGGATGCTTTTATTGTTCTGTTTTGTGAAAAGAAATGTTTCTGTTCTCAAGATAATCCATAACGGAAGCGAAACAATCGAAGTCCATACCGATCAGCTCGAGCGGGAACACTCCTTTGCCGGTGAATTGTCCGTTCAGTATAAGCTCTGCGTTTGCCGTTGCGGTAAACCCGGTGGTTCTTCCCATGGATGATAGTTTTTCCTGATGATCAAAGCTATCATACATGTCATACGTGATCTTTTTAAGCTTTCCACCTTCCCTTCCTTCGAGTTCAATACGCATCACGGTAAACTCAGGTTCATTCGGATCCAGCTGCCAATCTTTGATAAGCACCTTGCTGGTAAAGTCAATCGGTCTAATATCGGTATTGTTTACCGTAAGCGGCTCTTTGTCGAAAAAGCCGGCTGTTTTCAGGGCCTGGATAAGCTGTATATGGCCGGGGAATCGCAATGTTTTCTCTTTCATGTTCGGGACATGTGCCATATTTCTCAGCAACGAACGGAGACCATCCGTATAGAAAGCTTCCAGGGTTCCCACCTGATCAAAATGAACAAGTTCGGGCTCACTCATCGCCGGTTTGGTCATGTGCTGACCTTTTTCTATATAACGGGCCGGCCGGGTGTACTCCTCCACGACATCAACAGGTGAGAAGGGTGCTTTATAGTAGAACGGATAAACTTTGATATGAGGCAGGCCGCCCACCATGTATTCAATCCGGTCGAGTTCCATCAACTCATTATGGTAGCCGGCGATAAGATTGGGCATGCCTGGTGCGATCCCGCTGTCGGTGATTGCCGTAACCCCTTTGGAAGCCGCCAGGTCATTGAGATCCATATAATCTTCCGGCATAAAAGATATATCTACGGTGTTTTTACCTGCTTCGATCACAGTTTGCAGGATGTCATAGCCCATAAAACCCGGCACGGCAGATATTACCAGGTCGAAATCTTTGATCAGGGAACGAATGGCCTCCTCTTCCATCAGATTTACGCCAACGGTTTCAACCGGATAGTTGGCAGACAAATAGTCGAGTGACGTTTTGTCAATATCGGCAGCGGTTACGTAATGCCTCTTGGAAAGGTCGATGGCGATAACTTTTCCGACCATTCCGGCCCCAAAAACGATAATCTTTTTACCCTTTGTCATATTTATATCATTTACTATGTCGGGCATCAATTGGTTTTCTTAGACCACCGGCCCGGCTCCATAGTCAGAGCCCTCATGAATTGGACAAACGCCTCACCGGGTAGTCAAGGGCTCTAAGTTATAAAAAATGTCGTGAAAACAAGCGATATTATCCCTGTTAATACTTATTTTTGTAACAGGAATATCGCCTGTTGTTGCAGGCAGATGTCCTTATTGACTACTATGCAGATATACACGAACCCCAAACCATATTCAGGCCGTAAAAAGGTGGTTTCCGGCATCATTATCATCACCGGCATCCTCATGCTGGTGCGTTTATTTATGTTACAGATAGCCGATCCGTCTTATAAGGCTTTTGCACGCAGTAATTATTTACGTCATGTGACCGATTATCCGTCGAGGGGACTTATTTATGACCGCAATGGTGAGTTATTGGTTTACAATGAGACCCATTATGATTTGATGGTCATCCCCGGGCAGGTAAGAGAACTTGATACGCTGGCGTTTTGTGAATTTCTGGATATTGATAAGCAAGTACTTGAGAGCAGGCTACTGCAGGCAAAGCAACATTCGAGATTCAGGGCCTCGGTGTTTCAGCGTCAGATCTCAAAAAACACTTTTGCTGCGTTGCAGGAAAAGCTGTTCCGTTTTCCGGGCTTTTTTGTACAACCGCGTAGTTTACGCAAATACACGCATCCCATTGCCACTCATACATTTGGTTACGTGGGGGAGGCGGGCCCCAATGTTATCAACAACAACCCATACTACCGGCCGGGGGATCACATCGGTATCAGTGGCATAGAAGAGGCGTATGAGGAGGAGTTGCGTGGAGAGAAAGGATTACGCATAAGGATGGTTGATGTCTTAAACCGGGATATCGGGCCATTTCAGGACGGGCGCTATGACACGATAGCTTTGTCAGGAAAAGATGTTCACACCACCATTGACGCAGAACTTCAAAACTATGGCGAACGCCTGATGGAAAACAAAAAGGGAAGTATTGTTGCCATTGAACCCGCTACGGGAGAAATTCTGTCGCTGGTATCTTCACCTTCCTTTGATCCGGGCTTACTGGTGGGCAGGCAAAGGACACGTAACTACCGGCAACTGCAAAATGACACCCTAAAACCTTTGTTTAACAGGGCACTGATGGCGCAATATCCGCCCGGATCAGTTTTTAAGCTGGTAAACACCCTTATTGCGCTGGAGGAAGAAGTGGTTACCCCGCACACCAGCTATGGTTGTAACGGGATTTACCATACAAGCGGGATCAGCATCAGGTGCCGCCAACACCCGAGTCCCGTAAACGCTGTTTCCGGGATCAAGCATAGCTGCAATACCTACTCCAGCATCATCTTCCAAAATACCATTAACCAACCCCGGTTCGATAATATACAGGAGTCCTTCAGCAACTGGCGCAACTATGTGGAAAGTTTCGGCATTGGCCGTATCTTCGGCAGTGACCTCTCGTATGAGCTGAGCGGATTAATTGCCACAGCCGACTATTATGACAATATTTATGGCCCCACAGGCTGGCGTTCCCAGACGATCCTGTCGCTTGGCATCGGCCAGGGAGAGCTTGGGGTAACACCACTTCAGCTGGCAAACATGACAGCCGCCATCGCCAACCGTGGCCACTTCTATACACCGCATGTGGTAAAGGGCATAGACGAACCGGACAACCATCCGAACAAACAGTTCGCCCTCGCACACAACATACCGATAGATACCGATCATTTTGAAACCATCGTTACAGCCATGACAGAAGTTGTAGATGATGGAACTGGCAGCTTTTCAGCTATTCCGGACATAGCTGTTGCAGGAAAAACCGGTACCGTTCAAAACCCGCACGGAGAGAATCACTCAGCCTTCGTTGCCTTCGCACCTGCTGATGACCCGCAAATTGCCATATCGGTTATCGTAGAGAATGCCGGCTACGGATCGGTATGGGCCGCCCCTATCGCCAGCCTGATGATTGAAAAATACCTTACAAAGGAAGTTAACCGTTCATGGTTTGAACAACGAATACTTGATGCCAGCTTTTTAACCGTAAACCCATGACAAAGCAACTCAACATATTCAGCAATATTGACAAACCCATACTGATCCTGTACCTGATCATGATCGGAATAGGGTGGCTTAACATTTTTGCGGCAGAATATACGGAGTTGCAAAGGAATGTGTTTAGCCTGAGCACCAGTTACGGCAAGCAGCTTGTATGGATTTTTACTGGCATTCTATTGGCAGCGGCTGTCTGGATAACAGATGTTCGGTTTTTCACCGGGTTCGCCCGCGTGATCTATTTCACCTGTCTGTTGCTTTTGATCGCAGTATTGATATTCGGTGTGGAGATCAATGCTACCAAAGCCTGGTTCCGTTTTGGCGGATTTGCTTTTCAGCCTTCTGAAATAGCAAAATATGGAACGGCACTCATGCTGGCAAGCCTGATCGGGAATGCAAGGTTGAAGAAAACGGGATGGCGTCTTCGCATACAGTCATTTCTAATTATTCTGATCCCGGCCGGCATGGTATTTTTGCAGAAGGACCTCGGCACTACACTGGTTTTCATGGCGTTTATACTGGTATTGTTCCGGGAGGGCCTCATTGGTGGCTGGGTCCTGTTTTTTGGCGGGCTTGCTATCCTGTTATTTGTGTTAACGCTGGTAATCAATGAATTTGTGATTATTGGCACACTTGCCGCTATAACCCTGATTATCGCAATTTTGATGCACAAAAAGAAGGGGTTTGTTCCCCAACTTGTTGGTTTATTCCTGTTGCTGGCAGTTTATGTCTATTCCGTGGACTACGCCCTCCACAATGTCCTTCAGCCGCATCACAGAAGCAGGATAGAAGTACTTGTACAGGGCACGGCCGACCTCCAGGGCAGTGGCTACAACCTGCACCAGTCAAAAATCGCGATTGGCTCCGGTGGCGCCTGGGGAAAAGGGTTCCTGGAAGGTACGCAAACCCAGCTTAACTTTATTCCGGAACAAACCACAGACTTTATTTTTTGTACTATAGGTGAAGAATGGGGGTTTGCCGGAAGCACCGTCATGATAGCCCTGTTTATGTTACTGCTGATACGTCTCCTGAAACTTGCAGAAAGACAAAAATCAACATTTAGCAGGGTGTTTGGGTATTCCGTCGTCTCCATCCTTTTTGTACACTTCACCATCAATATCGGCATGACTATCGGACTGGTTCCGGTAATTGGCATACCCCTGCCGCTGATCAGCTATGGCGGTTCTTCATTGTGGGGTATCACACTGATGATCTTCACTTTTCTGAAACTTGATGCCAAACGGATGGATATGTTATGATCATGACCATGATGGTTGGTTTCACATTTTAAATCATTGTTAGCAAATCTTCCCGCATATGAAAATCGCATTTTTTGGCCGCGAATTTGACCCGGTTTTTTTTGAGCGCTTCAAATTGTTCGTCAGCATTCTGGAAAAGAAAGCAACTTCTTTCCTGATATATGAACAATTTTATAAACATGTCAAACATCATGTTCAGTTTGCAAAACCGGTAAAGGTATTAAGCAAGGGCTCCTGCCCCGATAAAGATACATTTTGCATGATCAGTGTGGGCGGAGACGGAACCCTGCTGGATACCATCACACTCCTGCAGGACTCTGGCATTCCTGTTCTGGGTATCAACACCGGCCGGCTGGGCTTCCTGTCGGCTGTTGCGCCGGATGATATCAGCGATGCTGCAAATGCGCTGATATCAGGCGACTATGCCATCGACCGCCGCTCTATGCTACAGCTAACATCTCCTCTTGACCTGTTCGGGGATATCAATTATGCTTTGAATGAGGTCACCGTTATTAAACGGGATAATGCAACAATGATCTCGATCAGTGCGTATGTGGATGACCTCTTTCTCAATACCTACTGGGCCGATGGTCTTATTGTTGCCACCCCAACAGGCTCAACAGGCTATTCACTCAGCTGCGGCGGACCGATCATCTCGCCCGAAAGCAAGAACCTGGTCATCACGCCTGTCGCCACGCACAACCTTACCGTCCGGCCTATCGTGATCCCTGATAATAGCACCGTAAAACTCAACATCACCGGACGCAACCGGGACTGCCTGGTAGTGCTGGACTCACGGTCAAAACCAATCAGCACTTCCACGGAGTTGGTTATCAAAAGGGCGCCTTTTTCCATCAACCTGATATGTATCGGCCGGAAAGATTTTTACAAAACCATACGCAATAAGCTTGCATGGGGACTGGACAAAAGGAACTAAGCACAAAATAATCCGGATATTCTTCACGTTATGTTGTTTAGTCAAATACCATGTATCTTTGCCGGATTATTTGTGATGCATCGCAAGCGTTTTTTTCAAAATTGACCGGCATCTTAGCCAACTGGTCTGATAAGCCTCATTAATAGTTATCCAAATGATAAAGCATACTACAACAGGCATCATTGTAATTCTCTTTCTCCTGACTGCTACCACCCAGGCACAGAAGTACGAAGCCGGTGTTTTTGGGGGTACTTCCTACTATCTTGGCGACCTGAACCCCAACCCCGACAGACAGTTTGCGAATGCAGAGTTCCCGGCATACGGCCTCTTTGGCAGGATGAACTTTACAGAGCACCTCTCTGCAAGGTTGGGGATTCACCGCGGGACCATCAGCGGAACAGATGCCGACAGCCCGTACGAAATACTGGGTCCAAACACTACCTACCATTTTGAAACAGACATAACCGAGTTAGCCCTGCAGGGAGAAGTCAACTTCCTTCCCTACACCGCCGGCGACGTGGAAAGCCTCTTCACGCCTTATCTCTTTGGGGGCATATCCGGATTCCTCTTCAGCCCGACAGCCAAAGTAGACAACGGAAATGGAGTAAAACCCATTGAGGATGATGAGGATGATGAGCATGACCACTGGCATCCTAATGACGACCAGCATTATTCATCTTTCGATATTAGCTATTTGTTTGGCTTCGGCCTTAAGTACCACATAACCAGGCATATTACCGGTGGTTTCGAATGGGGGTTGCGCAGGACAAATTCGGATTACCTGGATGAAGTTCACTTGAAGGGTAACCCCAAAAAGAATGATTGGTATTCGTTTGCCGGTATATCTTTTACGTTCCGGTTTAAGGACAGGAGTAGTGCTGTATGCCCCTACTAGTTTAAAATTTCTTAAAGTTGCAGCTTTTACTTTCATATGTCCTAACAATTTAAGAAATTTGTGCCTCTTTAAGGCAGGTATAATATATTGATTAATAATGGATTTAACCCAGCGCATCAATAAAGACAGAGTACCCACTCATGTTGCCCTGATCATGGACGGCAACGGGAGATGGGCCAAGCAGCGTGGAAAGGAGCGCATCTTTGGGCACGAAAGCGGTATTGAATCCGTACGCGACACAGTGAAGGCTGCTGTGGAAATAGGGGTATCCTATCTTACATTTTTTGCCTTTTCGACCGAAAACTGGTGCCGGCCACACAATGAGGTAGAAACCCTGATGGAGCTACTTATACAAGCTATCGGTAACGAAACTCAGGAACTGAATGAAAATGATGTCAAAATACAGGCCATTGGCGACCTTGAATCATTACCGCAACGTTGCCAGGAAAAAATAGCCGAAGCCTTGGAGCTGACGGCCAACAACAAAACCTTAACAATAAACATAGCGCTAAGCTATAGCGCCCGTTGGGAAATTGTCAACGCAGCCCGTAAAATAGCAAAAAAAGTTGCGGAGCGGGAACTTCATCCTGACCAGGTAGATGAAGAGCTGGTTGATGACCATATGGAAACTGCCGGCATCCCCGACCCTGACTTGCTGATCCGCACCAGTGGGGAGTTGAGAGTCAGCAACTTCATGCTCTGGCAGCTTGCATATACCGAACTTTATTTTACACCAGTGTACTGGCCCGACTTCAGAAAGAAACACTTTTACCAGGCCGTGATCGACTACCAAAGAAGGGAAAGACGATTCGGAAAAGTGAAAGCACAACCCATATCAACTAAGAACTCGTGAAAAGAGATACCAACATGTATAAATCCGCCATTTTTATTGCCCTGTTCTTTTTCTTTTTGAGCAATGTTCTTGCTCAGCAGGTGTTAACAGGCGATGAAATCAACATTGATCCCAATAATCCCCAAGAGTATGAAATAGGTGGCGTCTCTGTTTCAGGAAACGAACACATCGATGATCACGTGGTTATTATGGTAAGCCAGCTGGTTGTTGGCCAAAGCATTATGGTTCCGGGCGAAGATATATCGAATGCCATCAATAACCTTTGGGAACAAGGTCTTTTCAGACATGTTGGCGTTGGCATTACATCTATCGAAGATGATGTCATCTTTCTCAACATCGAAATAAAGGAGAGACCAAGATTGACCAGGTATGAATTTATGGGACTTCGACGTTCTGACCGGGATGAAATCGAAGAACGCTTAAATCTTGTACAGGGTGATGTCATCACAGAAAACCTGTTATACAGAGCCGAGAATACCATTGAAGATTACTTTATGGAAGAGGGTTACCTGACCCCCTCCATCGATATTACCCAAAAAGAAGATACAGCGCGTGTGAACAGCATGATACTGGAGTTTGACATCGACAGAGGAGACAGAACGCGCATCAGTGAAGTCAACATATACGGCAATGAGCTGCTAAGTGACCTCCAGATTAAAAGAATATTGGAAAACACCAGGGAACGCAGGCTGCTCTTTATTTTTACCGCGTCAAAACTCGTTGAAGAAGATTTTGAAGAAGACAAACGCAGGCTTATTGAAAGATACAATGAGATGGGGAAAAGAGATGCAGCCATCGTAAAAGATTCGGTATACTTTGTTGAAGAAGACCGTATTGAGATTGATCTACATATTTATGAAGGTCCCACCTATTATTTCAGAGACATCAACTGGATTGGCAATACCGTTTATTCAAAAGAGACACTGAACGATGTACTTGACATCAGACCGGGCGACCGGTATAATCAGAACAAATTGGAGAAAAACCTCTTCATGGACATGGAAGAGGGTGATGTGAGTTCTTTATACATGGATGTCGGCTATCTTTTTTTCCAGGTAGAACCTGTTGAGGTAGCCGTTGAAAACGACTCCATCGACCTGGAGTTAAGGATTTATGAGGGGGAACAAGCCCGCATTAACCGGGTATCCGTTAAAGGAAATACCCGGACAAATGATCATGTTATCATGCGTGAGATACGTACAAGACCCGGGCAGTTGTTCAGCAGATCAGCCATTATACGTAGCCAGCGGGAGATCATACAATTGGGGTTTTTTGATCAGGAAACCATTGATGTGAATCCAATTCCGAACCCCGAAGATAATACTGTGGACATTGAGTACATCGTAGAAGAAACATCCAGTGATCAAATAGAGTTGTCCGGCGGCTGGGGTGCCAACCGCATTATCGGAACCATTGGCATTTCTTTCAATAACTTTTCTACCAGAAACTTGTTCGAAGGGGATGCGTGGCAGCCTTTGCCAACAGGTGACGGACAAAAGCTTTCATTGAGGGCACAAACATACGGTCGTGGATATATCTCCTATAACGCCTCCTTTACCGAACCCTGGCTGGGCGGAGAAAAGCCAAATGCTTTCAGTGTTTCCTTTTATCAAACCACACATCGACGAAACCTTGCAGAGAGCCATCCCGACTATGGTTATTACTCCATCCTGGGTGCATCGGTCGGACTGGCAAAAAGGTTAACAAGGCCTGACGACTTTTTCTTCCTGCGACAAAACATAAACTACCAGCATTATGACATATTAAACAGTCCGATCAGGTTTGCCTTTGACAATGGTCAGTCACATAACCTGAGCTACAATGTGGTATTTGGGCGAAATGCCAAGGATGCCGACCTGTTCCCGAGAAGAGGTTCCGATGTATCCCTTTCCCTGCAGGTAACACCGCCTTACTCATTGCTGTCGGATAAGGACTTTACGGACGCACCCGCCCAGGAAAGATATAAATGGCTCGAATACCATAAATGGAAATTCAAAACAGACTGGTTCACCCCCATCGTAGGAGACCTTATCCTTTCAACAAGAATCCGGTTTGGGTTCCTTGGTTTCTATAACTCCGACATCGGCTATCCGCCTTTCGAAAGATTCTATCTGGGGGGTGATGGAATATCAGGCTGGGAAATCGATGGAAGGGAAATTATTGCCCTGCGAGGCTACACAAACTACTCCTTAACACCGACGGATCAGAAAGGGGAGTTTATTGGGGGTAATGCTTTTAATAAATACACCATAGAGCTGAGGTATCCGGTATCCCTGAATCCAATGGCCACCATATATGCACTGGCATTTTTGGAAGGCGGGAATGCATGGGCCGACATCCAGTCATTTGACCCGTTCGACTTCAAACGATCTGCCGGCGTGGGTGTCAGGATATTCCTGCCCATGTTCGGACTATTAGGAATCGACTATGGCTATGGGTTCGACGATATCCCGGGAAGACCCGGTGATGGCGGTGGACAATTTCACTTTTCTATCGGACAAGACATTAATTAACTATCTCTGTAATCAATCAGGAGGATACAATTATGATCAATAAACAATGGTTGCTGTTGCTGCTGATAACAGCTATATCAATAAGTGCATATGGCCAGCGGTTTGCCTATGTTGACACTGAATACATCCTTGACAACATTCCGGAGTATCAGGCTGCCGAACGCGAAATAGAAGAACTGTCAACACAGTGGCAAATGGAAATTGAAGATATGTTTGCTGAAATTGACAGGCTTTATCAGGAGTACCAGGCGGAAGCCCCCCTGATGCCTGATGAAATGAAACAACAACGCGAAGAGGAGATCATAGAAAAAGAAAGGCAGGCTAAAGAGTTGCAGATGCAGCGATTTGGACAGGAGGGTGATCTGTTCGACAAACGGCAGGAACTTATTCAACCCATTCAGGATGAGGTACATGCGGCTATAGAAGAAATTGCCACCAGAGGGAACTATGCGGTGATATTTGACAAAGCCGGCGGCGCCGCCATGATTTTCACCGATGTTCGATACGATCTGAGTGACGACGTGTTACAAGACCTGGGCTATCGAAATTAACCATCTGTCATTTCCCAAGCAGACGCTTGATCTCATTAAGCTTCATCAGTGCTTCAACAGGCGTTAAGGTATCCACATCGATATTCATGATGTCTTCTTTGATCTGCAGTAACAAGGGGTCATCCAGCTGAAAGAAACTAAGCTGGTAATCCTCCTCCTTTTTGTTCTCGCCACCCGGAGTTTCAGGTTGACCCGTCAGTTCATCATGACTATGTGTTTTCTCCAACTGTAACAGTATGCTGTTTGCGCGATCTATCACTGAAACCGGCATTCCGGCCATCCGGGCAACATGAATGCCAAATGAATGCTCACTGCCGCCCGCTTCAAGTTTTCGCAGGAAAATAATATCGCCCCGCACCTCCTTCACAGAGATGTTATAGTTTTTGATCCGGCTGAATGAGGCAGCCATCTCGTTCAACTCATGATAATGGGTGGCAAACAATGTTTTGGCGCGGAACATCGGATGCTCATGCAAGTATTCGGCTATTGCCCAGGCAATACTGATGCCGTCGTAGGTACTTGTACCACGGCCAATCTCATCAAGCAGAATGAGGCTACGGTCAGAAATATTGTTCAGAATGCTGGCGGTTTCATTCATCTCCACCATAAAGGTTGACTCGCCGGAGGAAATGTTATCCGAAGCACCCACACGTGTAAATATCTTATCAACAACACCGATGTCTGCAGAATCGGCCGGAACAAAGCTGCCCATCTGTGCCATTAACGTGATCAGACCGGTCTGCCGCAAAAGGGCAGATTTCCCGGACATATTGGGACCGGTGATGATCATGATCTGCTGATTTTCATTATCAAGCCTGACATCATTCGCCACATAAGCCTCCCCGGGAGGCAGGCCCTGTTCAATCACCGGATGGCGGCCACCTTTGATATCCAGCACATAAGAATCATTGATCCCGGGGCGAACATAATTATACTGTTTTGCGATGTTTGCAAAACATAACAGACAGTCGAGGCGGGCCAGCACGTTGGCATTTACCTGGACAGGCTCCACATATTCGGCCACAGCCGCCACCAACTCCTGAAAAAGACGTTCTTCAAGCACCAGGATCTTCTCCTCGGCACTCAGTATCTTCTCTTCATAGGTTTTAAGCTCCGGTGTAATATACCGCTCGGCATTGGTAAGTGTCTGCTTGCGCTGCCAATCTTCCGGGACCTTATCTTTGTGGGTATTGGTTACCTCCAGATAATATCCAAAAACCTGGTTATACGATATCTTGACAGACGGGATACCCGTTCGTTTAATTTCACGTTCCCGTATGGATGCCAGATAATCTTTCCCGGAATACAAAATACGGCGTAGTTCGTCAAGCTCCTCTGAAATGCCGTCACCAATCACATTCCCTTTATTAACCATTGCCGGCGGATCCTCTTTGATCTCTTTCTTAATCCGGTCACGGATAATGTTACAGGGGTTGAGCTGGTCTGCCAGTTTTTTGAGCGGCTCGCTGTCACTCTCCAGACATAACTCGCGCACCGGAGTGATGGCGGCCAGCGCTTTCTGTACCTGCAACAGTTCTCTCGGGTTTATCTTTCCGACCGCAACCTTGGAGATAAGCCGTTCAACATCGCCTACCTGTCGTAAATGACCGTTCAGGGTTTCTTCCATTTCAGGCCGATCCATAACATGCGCCACCACATCATGACGCTCCCTGATGCGGGTACGGTCTTTCAATGGCAGAATGATCCACCTTTTCAGCAACCTGCTCCCCATCGGGGTGATGGTGTGGTCAAGCACATCTTTCAGCGTGGTTGCATCCTCGTTGACAGAGTCAAGGATCTCCAGATTTCGTATGGTAAACTTGTCCAGCCATACGAATTGTGTTTTATCAATGCGTGCGATCCGGTTTATATGCATGAGTTGATCGTGCCGTGTTTCCGACAGATAATGCATAACAGCACCGGCGGCGACAATACCTTCATTAAGCTCTTCGATCCCAAACCCTTTATAAGAGACTGTCCCAAAATGTTTTAAGAGCAGGTCATCGGCAAAATCACGGGTGTACACCCAATCGTCGAGGGTACTGATGTGGTATTTACCGGGCAGTGTTTCCCGCATCTCTTTCAGATGCTTTTTTTGTACAACGACCTCACTTGGCCGAAAACTTTGCAACAGGTTATCTATATAATCACGATTGCCCTGGTCGGTAAGGAATTCACCGGTCGACACGTCCAGCAACGCAATGCCGATGGTATGCCCCGAAAAGTGCAGGGCCGCCAGGAAATTGTTTTCTTTATGATCGAGCACCTTGTCGCTGAAGGCAATACCGGGCGTCACCAACTCGGTAACACCCCGTTTAACGATCTTTTTTGCCTGTTTTGGGTCTTCCAGCTGATCACAAATGGCCACCCGTTGCCCGGCTTTCACAAGTTTCGGCAGATAGGTTTCCAGGGCATGGTGCGGAAATCCGGCAAGTTCAACGTAAGAGGCCGCTCCGTTGGCACGTCGCGTAAGGATGATGCCCAAAATCTCTGCGGTTTTTACCGCATCTTCGCCAAATGTTTCATAAAAGTCACCTACCCTGAACAGCAACAGCGCATCAGGATATTTGGCCTTGATGCCATAATATTGTTTCATCAGGGGGGTCTCAACACCTTGGGATGAAGATTTTGCCACAGCTTTATCCTTTTTAATACAACAAAAATACGAAATTCGTTATAGCATTTTAGTTCATAAGGAATGTTAAAGTTATGCGATTTGCTTGGCGTTGCAAACCGGGTTATATATATTTGCATTGTAAACAATTCAAAGCGATCTATTTATAACAAAAACCAAACTTATGCACTTTTTGAAAAAGAAAAATGTATTGTCAGCACTCAGTTTTATGCTTGTCATGCTGTTATCGGTTACTATCCAGGCACAGGAGACTGAATTCAGCGATGAAGAGCTGGAACAATTTGCGGATGCCGTTACAGAGGTAATGACGATTCAACAGGAGGGGCAAACCGAAATGATGACAAAAATTGAAGAGCATGACATGGATGTCCAGCGTTTTAACGAAATCAACATGCAGGCACAGGAAATGCCACTGGACGAAATCGAAGCCACCGAAGAGGAGCTGGAGTCTTTCCAGATGATCAATCAGGAAATTGAACAAATCCAGATCGAGCTGGAGGCCGAGCTTATTGAGACCATTGAAGAGCAAGGCCTTTCGTTAGAAAAGTATGAAGCCATCATGGGGCAATATCAGCAAGACCCTGAGCTTCAACAAAGGATCCAGGAGCTGATGCAGTAAAATTGTCTGTATCTAAAAAGAGGCTGTTAACGGACTAACCCGTAGCAGCCTCTTTTTTTTGTTATCAGCCCCCTATCATGAGATCAAAAACAGGGGTTTATCAATAAATGACTCATATACCGGCCGGAGACGGTCGGTGTTATAGTGTTTGTTTATATCGATAAGTTTATTGGTGCTGGTCACGATATCTACCGGCATATTGTCGTAGCGTCCGTTTTTAAGGATTACCAGGCGACCATGAATTCCCTGGAGCACCAGGTCAAGTGCCAGGTTTCCGTAGGCCATCGGAACGATGCTGTCAATGGCGTCAGGGTCACCGGAACGTACAAGATATCCAAGGTACTGATTGATCGTCTCAACCCGTTTACCCTTGTTAAATTTCGGACTCAGCTCTTTAATCTTGGCGGATACGGCATCACCGATACCACCGAGCTTGGCATGGCCATACATATCTTTTTCCGAACTCTGGAACATCATCTCCACCCCTTCAAATGTGGTACCTTCAGATACCAACACTACCGAATAGGTGCTTGGGTTTTTCATACGGTCCTGTACTAATAGCTCCGTAAGGTGCTCAATATTAAACTTATATTCGGGTATCACACAACGGTTGGCTGCACCGGCCATGGTCGGTAAAAGTGCTGTAAAACCGGCATAACGGCCAAACACCTCCATCACCAATACACGTTCGTGGGAACCGGCAGATGTACGTAACAGGTTGGACAGATGAATGGTTCTTGTTACACAGGTGCTGAAACCGATACAATAATCGGTACCGGGAACATCATTATCCATGGTTTTCGGAATGGCTACCACCTTGACCCCCTCCTGGTACATGCGTACCCCGTAACTGAGGGTGTCATCACCACCGATGGGAATAAGAAAGTCAATCCCGAGATAGTCAATATTTTTCAACACCTCAGGTGTCAGGTCATTCACTTCTTCCGGATACTTCTCTTTCAGATGTTCAGGGACAGATTTGGCGGGTACATGGCTCGGGCGGGTACGTGAGCTATGTAAAAATGTGCCACCCGTACGCCCGGCTTTATTCACAATATCCTCCGACAGTTCAATATAGTTTTGACCATTGTCGACCTTCTTATCCCGCACAAGATCCATCAAACCGGCCCATCCACGACGAATACCAATCACACGGTAACCCTCACGCAAAGCACGGATCGTGATGGCACGAATAGCCGGATTTAAGCCGGGTACATCACCGCCGCCGGTTAAAATGCCAATACATCCCTTTGAATTTTTTTTACTCATGATTTCTCCTTTTTTCTTATACAAAATATGTTTGTAAAGTTAATAAAATTCATTTATGTCAGCATATCAATGAATAGGGGAATTGCGCATCTGAAATTGAACAAAAGTGCAAGATAAGTTTGTTACTATTATACCATTAATTGGTTTGTTACTATTATACCATTAATTAATTTGTTACTATTATATCATTAATTGAACTGAACCAATAATTACGATCTATTATGGAAAATTTTGTGATATACAATCCGGTCAAACTGCATTTCGGAAAAGATGTAGCTCAGAAGCTGGGTGATTCGGCTTCCGCCTTTGGGAAAAAAGCCTTGCTGGTTTACGGCGGAGGCTCTGTAAAGGCCAACGGTGCTTATGACCAAACCGTTAAAAGCCTGAAGGAAGCAGGTGTTAAGTTTATCGAATACAACGGTATTCGTTCCAACCCTATCATCGAAGATGTGGACAAAGCCGCTGAGCTTGCGCGAAAAGAACAGGTTGATATGATTGTTGCTGTTGGCGGAGGCAGTGTTATTGACAGTGCCAAGTATATTTCCATCAGCACACCTGCCGGCCATTCGGGTTGGGATTTTATCACCGGCGACAAAAAACCGAAGGAAGCCATTCCGCTGCTGGCGGTATTGACCCTGGCAGCCACGGGAACAGAGATGAACCCGGTGGCCGTGGTTCAAAACAACCGGGAGAAGAAAAAGGCCGGCTTTGGACATCCCCTGATGTTTCCCAAACACAGTTTTCTGGACCCCTCCTTTACCATCAGTGTTCCCGAAAACTACACGGCCTATGGCATCGTCGACCTTATCGCGCATGCACTGGAAGCATGGTTCGGAGAAGGCGACACGTCACTCACCGATCGTTTCATCGTATCCATTATACAGGAAGCCCTGGATTACGGACCAGCCTTAATGGATAATCCTGAGAACTATCAACTGCGCGCGAAAATCATGTATGCTGCCACCATGGCACTGAATGGTCTTACCCACCAGGGCAAGAAGTCGGGCGACTGGGGCGTGCACGACATTGGCCACAACATGAGTGTTCTCTGGGATGTGCCGCATGGCGCCTCTCTCAGCATAGCCTTTCCGGTGTGGATGGAACTGCAAAAGAACAGGATCCCAGAAAGGATCAGCGAACTGGGACAAGCATTATTCCAAACTGCCGATGTGGATGACACGATCAGGCAGTTGAAAGCATTCTTTAGCCGCCTGGGAAGCCCGGTTTCACTGGCCGAAGCAGGAGTTGAAACCGGTGAGGACGCTCAAAAGGAACTGCTGAATAACCTGCGGGCCAATAAAGCTAATGGCATGTGCCACAAGCTTTCGGATGAAGATTATCAGTTTATCAGTGAGAAAGTAATGTAGAAGGTGGAAGGAAGAAGAAAAGAAGCTGGAAGCTGGAAGCTGGAAGCTGGAAGGAAGAAGAAAAG
>JAWLDT010000027.1:0-19357 GCA_041686485.1 Bacteroidales bacterium
AAGCTAATGACGTAAAGCTAATGACAGCGAAGCGTACTAACAGCGAAACATGCTGACAGCGAAGCAAAACAACCGGGGAGCAGGGTGAATTCATGCACCACAGCTCCCCGGATTTTTGTAACCTGTGAATGGCCAATTATTTGGCGTAAGCGACCGCTCTTGTTTCGCGTATCACCGTAATCTTGATCTGTCCGGGATAGGTCATTTCCGTCTGGATCTTCTTACTGAGATCGTGTGAGATCTGTTCGGCTTCTGCATCTGTGATTTTTTCGCTTCCCACGATCACACGAAGCTCCCGTCCGGCCTGAATGGCATAGGTTTTTACCACGCCGGGGTAGGACAATGCCAATTCTTCGAGGTCATTCAGGCGTTTGATATAGGATTCAACCACTTCCCTGCGTGCGCCGGGGCGTGCCCCGGATATAGCGTCACAGACCTGTATAATCGGTGAAATCAGGCTGTTCATCTCCACCTCATCGTGGTGCGAGCCGATAGCGTTGCAAATTTCGGGCTTTTCCTTGTATTTCTCTGCCAGTTTCATCCCGAGAACTGCATGAGGCAGTTCTGGCTCATTATCAGGCACCTTCCCGATATCGTGTAACAGGGCGGCTCTTTTGGCAATTTTGGGGTTCAGCCCCAGCTCTGAGGCCATAGTAGCGGCCAGGTTTGCCACCTCCCTGGAGTGCTGCAGCAGGTTCTGGCCATAGGAGGACCGGTACTTCATCCGGCCGACAAGTCGAACCAGCTCGTGATGCAAGCCATGTATTCCGAGGTCGATAGTCGTTTGTTTCCCGACATCAATGATTTCCTGTTCAATCTGCTTCTGGGTTTTGGCTACCACCTCTTCGATACGGGCAGGATGGATACGTCCGTCTGTTACCAGCTTATGCAAAGACATTCTGGCGACTTCACGGCGTACCGGATCAAAACCACTTAAAATAATGGCTTCCGGAGTGTCATCCACGATAATCTCTATGCCGGTTGCGGCTTCCAGCGCACGGATATTCCTTCCCTCCCGTCCGATTACACGGCCTTTGATCTCATCATTATCAATAGGAAACACGGAAACGGCGTTTTCAATAGCCACTTCAGTAGCTGTACGCTGCAATGATTGCACAACCAGCTTTTTGGCTTCGGTATTGGCCGTTAACCTGGCTTCCTCCATGGCCTCCTTGACATATACCTGGGCTTCTGACTGCGCTTCAACCTTGAGGGTCTCTACAAGCTGTTGTTTGGCCTCCTGGGCAGACATGCCACTGATGGCTTCCAGCTGCTCCAGCTGCTGATTATAAGTTTTATCGAGGTCACTCTGCTTCTTATTAAGAATCTCCAACTGGTTGTTAAGGTTCTCGCGTATGGAGTCTACCTCCTTCTGTTTACGCTGAACCTCTTCCATTTTTTGGGAGAAGGTCGATTCACGCTGCTTCAACTTGTTTTCAGCGGCTGCAATCTTGTTGTTTTTGTCGGCAACAAACTTTTCATGGTCAGCCTTCAGTTGAAGGAATTTTTCACGGGCCTGAAGCATTTTTTCTTTCTTGAGCACCTCTGCCTCTGACACGGCATCTTTCAAAATTTGCTGACTCTTCCGCACAATCGTCCTGCGCATGATGGTGCCGGCAATAAGGACTCCCAGCCCCAGCGACACAGCAGCCACTATGATCAGTGTGATTAGGTTTACAGTTAATAATATGGTCATATCGCATGTTGATTTATATAAATAAAAAAACCCGCATGTAATTCAATGAGGTTTTGTGAAACCCCAAATAAACATGGCTAAGGGGTTTGGGATTATTCGAAATTCCACTGTCCTTATCGGATACTGCCGAAAAACGGCAATATTGAGGCCTTTTCTAGGAATCCCAAAACTACCCTAAAGTTTAGTAGTGTTGAGTTTCAAAAACGTGCATTTGAATTAATGCGGGTTATATCGAAGTATTTTCAAAGATCGTTCAGCTTTCGTTCAGCAGACTTTCATCCAACAATTGGTCAACCTGTTTCAGTTCCTGAGCCAGTTTTTTTTCTTCCTTCGCCGTATCTTGTAAACGCAAATATTCAACCGCAAATTGTAAGTTTACCATGGCCAGCAGGTCTTGATTATCCCGAAAAGCATAATTACGGGCATAGTCCTGCATTTTATTATCTACCAGACTGGCCGCTTTTCTGAATAACTCTTCTTCACGCTCACTTCCTATAGACAACCTGTAGGGTCGTTCTGCAATTATAACTGAAATCAGTTGATCTTTCATAAACACTTGGTGCCTATCTGTTCAAAAGCACATAACACTTTTCGATTTCCCGCAAAAGTTCATTTATCTTCTGCTTAGCCCCAAATGCATCGTCTTCTTCAACAAGCCTGGCAACTTCCGTATTGATCAAACCCTGCCTGAGTTCATCAATCCGCTGCCTTTGGGCTTCCACCTCCTCCTGCAATGCCTGCTTCTGCTCCTGAAGCCCGGAAACCTGCTGATGTAGCTGTTTGTTGCGGGCCACAAGCTTTTTCACTTTATTCTGTATGCCCTCAACAAGCAATGGCAAATCATCCATTCAACAATCGCATTTTGGACTAATACAAATGTACAAATATTTCTCTCAAAAATAGTCAATTTTTTTTCAAAGGAACAACCGCTCAACCGACATTGTTTACCACAACGCAAAAACAGCTTTATTTGTACTTTATTATTTTATATCTTTATATTAAAATGATTTATTTGTATTTTAAGAATTTAAACCAGTTATTGTTCCCCCTTAGTGTTTTTTAAAAGAAGCTGGCTATGCGATTATTTTGCTTTGCGAAAAGAGTAGATTGAAGCAGGAATTACAAAAGGTCGGAAAGTCAAAACGCAAAAACGTCAAAAGGTCTAAAGTTTCTGGATCAGACTCACATTTCGACATTTAGTTATTTATACATTTAGGATTTTGACATTTAGACAAACTATAAACAAATGGAACACCCATGTCGAAGATTTTAACACACAGGGGAGTGATTATTGATCGCTGGCAGCGCTTCGCCCTGAAAGGGCAATTTAATTCAGCCCAGTGGCAACGCCCTGGGTAAATGCGGACAACACCCCAGCAGCGCCCTGAAGAAAAAACTTAAAAACAACCATAAAAAGCTAAATACCATATAGTTACGAAACAATAAGCACATGAAAGAAGACTTCATCGCCTGGCTCTGGAAATACCGCCTTCTTTACGGGCATCTATTACAAACCACCACTGGAGAACCAGTGGAGATCATCGACCCTGGTCTGGAAAACAACAACTCAGGACCGGATTTCCTGGCGGCACGGGTGCGCATTGGCGAAACCCTATGGGCGGGCAACGTGGAACTACATGTTTGTTCATCAATGTGGTATGGCCATCAGCATCATCTCGATCCAGCCTATGACAACATCATATTGCATGTGGTACATAACCATGACAGAGAGGTTTGCAAGAGGAACAAGGAACCGATTCCACATCTGGAAATCAAAGAGCGATACGACCCGAAGCTGCATCATAACTATCAATTGCTATTAAATAGCCGGTCATGGATCCCTTGCGAACGACTTATCAACAGGGTGGATAATTTTATACTGCAGCACTGGCTTACACGCTTACTTGTTGGCCGGCTGGCAAGGAAGGCCGATGAACTTAAACAGTATTTGTATTATTTTGATACCCATTGGGAAAAAACGTTTCTGTTTGCTGTAGCCCGTTCCCTTGGCGGGAAAGCCAACGCAGGAACATTTGGAATGCTTATCCAGCGTACCCCCTGGCATGTGCTGGCCAAGAATCATGATCAGCTTCCACTTGTAGAAGCATTGTTATTCGGCCAGGCCGGTTTACTGAAGGGACCCTTTCAGGATCCATATGTGTGCCGTTTGCAAACCAACCATCATTACCTGCAAAAGAAATACGCCTTACCTGCTCCACTTGACCCTTCTTTGTGGAAGTATTCGAGGATGCGTCCGGCCAACTTTCCCGATATCCGCATTGCCCAACTGGCCGGAATCATTCATAAAGCAGAAGCACGACCGTTTATGGCCGCATCCGTGGACTTATCTGCCGGGGACATATATCACTTATTCTCAGTAAGTACATCTGAATACTGGTCGAATCACTACCGGTTCGGCAAGCCATCGGCAACCTGTCATAAACAACTTGGACAAACCACAATCTATCGCATTTTGATCAACACCCTTGCACCTGCATTGTGTATCTATGGGAAAGAAAAGCAACTGTCAGGATGGATTGGCCGGGCGGTATCCCTTCTTGAACAGCTTCCGCCGGAAGAAAATGGGATCATCAGGGAATGGCGCCGTATTGTGCCGGCACCAACAAATGCAGCAGAAACACAGGGCCTTCTGGAATTGAGAAAAGAGTATTGTGTTCCCAAAAAGTGCCTGCAATGTTCACTTGGTCATGTAATTCTTAGCCGGCCTGCAAAACAACCAGAAACATAAACAGTCAACCATGATCACATCATTCCATCGGAACAGAAACACGTATAATCGTGCCAGCCGCTCTCTCCACAGTGATATCCCCATTTAACTGGTCCTTAATAAGCATATGAGCCAGTTGCATACCGATATAGTCTGATCCGGTGTTATCCGGGGAGACAGGCATACCGCAACCATTATCCTTCACCTCCAGATACAACTGATCATGATGATTACGCCTGAACGTAACATGAATCCACGGATACCAGTCACTTTTCGTATTACCATTGATAAAAGCATGCCGAAAAGCATTGGTCAGGAGTTCATTGGCAACCAACCCAATTGGTACACCCAAATCCACTGTCAACTTTATGTCATCAGCATCCAGGAAAACCTCCGGCTTCAGATGATTATGGCTATCATCGGGCATGATGTCAATCAAACGTTTTAGCATATCTTTAAAATCAACCTGGCCATAATCCCCTTCTATCTGTGTGTGCTCATGAACCATCAAAACCGTATTGATTCGCTGATATAAGTGGCGTAGATCTTTATGAGCATCAATGGCATCAAGGCTTTTCCCGCTTGCCTCCAATATGGACAAAATAAAACGCAGGTTATTGTATACCCTGAAATGAATCTCCTTCATCAAAACTTCCATCTCGGCAATCTCTTGCTGAAGGGTTTTCTCCGTCCGCATCCTTTGGGTCATCTCTAACCTTCTTGCTTTGTTGGCAGCGGATATTTCTCTGGTATGCATGCTGAGTTCTTTACTCAGCTGGTTACTGGTATCTTTCAGGACTTTTTCATTGTTGGTCCTTGTTTGTATCTCCATTTTTAACTGTTCTGATTGCAACAAATCTTCTCCATAAATAAACAAACCATACACATCACCAAATGAATCAACCAACCTGTCGCAAGAAAGCCTTACCGGAATGCTTTTCCCGGAGAGCGATAGAACTTTTAACTCGTGAGGGCCAGCATGGCCATCGGTTAATGCTTTTTTAATCAACGTATCGGCGTCTTTTTCATGTAGAAAAGCATGAATGTTTCTGCCTTTCAGTGAATGTTGACTGTTACAAATCAAGCGGTCAATGAAAGAATTACATCTCCATATCTCACCATTTTTATCACAAAACACCAGGATTTTGCTTATTTCATTGAACAAAGCTGGTGCGGCCTGCAAATAGGTCAGACCATGAGCAGGATAGCGTAATGTCATATTAGCCATACCCAACATAACCGGCATGAAAAAGATGTGTGACATCCGAACATGGATTCCGTTTAGGAAAAGAGGGATAATATAGTCATACATCACAACCAATAACAATGAGAGAGTAGTCAGAAAGACGCAAAAATTCATTTTTCGTTTGTTCATTTTCGATAGGGATGGTTCCCTCCACATAAAAAACATGACTGGAATAAAAACGGCGGATGCGGTCATTATTCCGAAGAAAATACTATCCAGAATGGTAAACAAAGCATTGAGGGAGACACCCATAGCTGATGGTGAGAGTAGGTCAATGACCCCTTTCGTGATAAACGAAAAGGAAAAAAACAATCCAATCAGCATGAAAACCACATAAGCTATTTGGTAGGAGTTCTTCTTCCTGGAAATTTCTCTGAGCAGGGCAAGAAATCTGAATAACAGGAAAGGGGCAAAAGCCAGCCCGGCATATACAATGATATTCCAACTTGCTGTATAGTCAGGATAGGTTAAAAAATAAGAAAAGATCAACAGCAATGTCCAGCAGGCAAAATACAGTGAAAAATAAAAAAACGACCGGTTGAGGCTACTGTGGAGAGCTTTTAATAATACATACAACCCCAGTTGCAGATAAAACACAAACGCAACAATGCTAATCAACAATACCAGACTCATGATATAAAGGGTATTTATGATTTGTCATTCCTTTAAAAAAAATTGTTACACGCGTCCCCTCTTGATTGTTATAATAGATCTCACCATGAATATAATCATTGACGAGGACGTCTACCATCTGCAATCCAACCTGTTTATAGAGTGGTTGATCATGGTGGAGGGGTATTCCGATACCATTGTCCTCCACAGTTAATGAGTACCCGTTTTCCGCCCAGCTGAACGCTACATTTACAAAAGACCTGGCAACAGATCTTCGACTGTTAACCATTGAAGGAGGAAACGCATATTTCAAGGAATTTGAAAGCAATTCATAGATAATAATACCACATGGTATGGCATGTTCAATGGAAATTTCATCATCAGCCATTAAAAGATGAATACTTACATGCTCCTGAGCGGTAAATTTGCTTTTCAATTCATTGGTCATTTTAGCCATAAAGCTGCTAAAATGAATGCGCGTGATATAGGGGGATTCATACATATACTCCTGCAAAACAGCTATATCCCTCACTCTCAGTGACATATCCCGAAAGATCGGCCGGCATTCGGCACACAGCATTTTTTGGCTATGCATGAGGTTAACAAGAGACACCACCATTTGCATATTGTTTTTCACCCGGTGATGAATCTCCCGTATTATTTTCTTTTTGGTCTCGAGTTCCTTTAATTTTTTCCGTTCCAGGGTATCGCTTTTCTGTATTTCACGTTGAAGCGACACATTGGCATATTCAAGTTCCTTTTTCCTGGAAGCTATAGACGCTTCCAGTTCATTTCGCTTTTGTGCCAACTCAAAATCAATGTGCATACGCTCCCTGATCTGTTTACATAATTCCATTTTGCTCCGGTAATCGAATCCGGTAAGAACAAAGCCGGCCACATTACCGGCCTTATCATGAATTTTTAAAACAGAAATACGCACAGGAATTGCTGTTCTTTTTTTGGTTATCAGAAAATAAACACCTGATTGTGTAGTTTTATCTTTTTGGGCAGCAGACAATTGCTTACGAATGAATTCACTGTCCTGAAAGAGGTAATCAAGGTCTTTTCCGATTAGCTCTCCAGCGGAATAATGCAATATTTTTTCTGAAAACCTGTTTGCAGAGGTAATTTTCCCGGCATGATCCACGAAAAAAACAAACTGTCTGATTTTCTCAAAGAACAAAACAGCGATTTCATTCCACCTGTCGGTGTGCACATTTGTAATGATCAACAAATAAAAAACCATACCTGCCAATGGAAGAGAAGCCAGGTGGAGAATAGGTGTAACCGGGGTTAACGCCTGAAAGGAAAACACCAGATCAGGTAAAAACCCTAAGAAGACAGCCAGGGGCCAGGTGATGGCCATGACATAAAATCCAAAACGCTGTTTGTTGTTCATGGCATTGTTCTGTTTCCTGTGCCAGTAGAACAAAGATCCTAAAAACAGTATCGAACTAATCAGCACATATACAGCCAGCAACCAGAACCAAGCACTAAAGTTGGCTGCCGGTGATGGCCATATCATTCCGGCTTCCCTCGGAAACAAATGAAAAGGAAGCATATTCCATTTATAACTGATGATAAGAAATACAGCCAGGGGAATTTGCCCATACAAATAAGCTCTTCTTAGGACAGTTAAAGGGTTTCCGGTAAAGCTTTGGATAAAATAAACCAATACCGCCGGAAAAATGATCCAGCTGGCCTGTGCAAGAGAATCCACAATTTGCAAGGTTCCCCGGCTATCACAAATGGAGGTAATGAAATATAATAAGGATAAAATTGACAGCACCATGGTTGCCACACCAAAAGACATATTGGTGTCATTGCGCTTCATTGACCTGAACACATATAAAGAAGCCTGCAAATACAGCAAAAATGTTACAAAAGAAAGAAAGCTATAAAGCATCATTTGCATCTACTGTATAATGAGGCAAACTTACAGGATGGCTGACAAACAGGCCTAATCCTGGTCTGAAAGAAACCTTTCGGCTTCGATAGCAGCCATACATCCGGTACCGGCGGCAGTCACTGCCTGACGATACACGTGGTCCTGAACATCTCCTGCGGCAAAAACGCCAGGCACATTGGTTTTGGTTGAATCAGCAACGGTTTTTATATAGCCGTTCGCATCCATGTCAAGCTGGCCTTTAAAAATAGAACTGTTGGGTTTGTGCCCGATGGCAACAAAAAAGCCTTCCACATCCAGAAGTGTTTGTTCACCGGAATTAACATCCTCTATGATAACGCCATTGACAGTCTTGTCACCGACAATCTCTTTCGGGATATGATTCCAGACCATCTCAATATTTGAGGTTTTCATCACACGATGCTGCATGGCCTTGGAGGCCCTGAGTTCATCGCGCCTGTGAATCAAATATACTTTCTTGCAAAGCTTCGCCAAATAGGAAGCTTCTTCACAGGCAGTATCCCCCCCACCTACCACAGCTACAGTAAGTCCCCGGTAGAAAAATCCATCGCAGGTGGCACACGCCGACACGCCAAAACCGTTAAACCGGGCTTCCGATTCAAGGCCTAACCACCTGGCTTCAGCACCAGTTGCAATGATCAGCGTTTCAGCCAGCACCTCCTTCTTGTCATCAATAGTTATTTTAAAAGGTCGTTGAGATAGATCTGCTGCAGTGGCCATGCCAAAGCGGACATCTGTCCCGAAACGTTCCGCCTGCTTCTGGAAATCCATCATCATATCAGGACCTTTGGCCCCTTCCGGATAACCCGGATAATTTTCCACATCCGTTGTAATGGTCAACTGGCCACCGGGCTGCAAACCCTGATAAACCAAAGGCTGTAAGTCAGCCCTGGCTGCATAAATGGCAGCTGTATAACCGGCAGGACCACTACCGACAATCAAACACTTTACCTTCTCTGATTGATCACTCATGATTTGATTCATTTTTATTGTTTAAGCAATAGGTTTATTCGAATGCAAAAGTATATATATTATATAAACCTATCTATATGATTGTTTATGTTTTATCTTTTGTGCGATTTTTTATTAGATGTTTAACACGATGCATATTCTCTGTACAAATTTAGAAAAATGCCACGACCATTAACAATTTTTCACATTTTTCTTTTAGGGAAATTAATTGTAAGTTTGTGAATAGTATACATAGCGGACATCTTACATCTACCAGCTTTAACCGGCGCAACGGACCATTGTCTCCTATGCCGTCTTTTATCAATAACAGTGTATCACATTCTATCAAAACCTGCTATATCATGATGATGACCCGTTTAACTGTTAATCCAGTATTCATAATTGCAATCACCCTGATGATTATGACAAACAACTGCACGCATCGTACACATGAAGCCGATAACGGACAACAGGAAGCTGCCGGGGAGGGGATCCCGGAAGCCACTATTTCGGAGGGAAATAATCAATTCGCTTTTGATATCCTGGGGGAGTTACCTCATGAAAACGAAAACCTGGTGATATCTCCATTTAGCATATCAACCGCCATAGCCATGACTTATGCAGGCGCCCGTGAAGGAACCCTGGAGCAGATGGCCGATATTATGCACTTTGACAGCGACCAGGACCGTTTTCATCGTGGTTACAGCAACTACCTTCAATCCTTAAGCGACCTTATTGAGGAGGATATCCGGTTAAATATTGCCAACAGCCTGTGGGCACAGGAAGATTATCATTTTTTGGATAGTTTTTTTGAAATCGTCCAAGAAAATTATGATTCTGAAACATTCCAGGTAAACTACAAAACCAACAGGGAAGAAATACGGAAGGATATCAACCAGTGGGTATATGATGAAACCCGGGAAAAGATCGAAGACCTGATAGCGCCTGGTGTGTTAACCCGGGACACACGTTTGGTACTGGTTAATGCCATTCACTTCTGGGGCGCCTGGATGAAGGAATTTGACCCTGAGCTTACCAGAGAAAACCGGTTTTTTATGGAAAATAATGACACGGTTGCGGCGGATTTTATGAGCCGTGAAGACACTCTCCCCTATTATGAGGATGAGCGCTTACAGGCATTGGAGATACCCTATACCGGAGGGAATTTTTCCATGATGATGGTGCTGCCCGGGGAAGGCATTACCGCCGCCGAAATTGAAGCAACCCTTGATGCGCAATCTTTTGCCAGTCTCACCGACAGCATGGAAGAAACAGCCTTAAAAGCATTCATCCCCAAGTTTGAAGGCGAAACCAAGGTAGACCTGGAAGATATATTCAGGAACATGGGCATGGAGCTTCCCTTTAGCAGGGATGCAGATTTCTCGGGCATGACCGGTGATCTGGAACTGGTTATCGACAAAGTAATCCACCAGGCCATGATAGAGGTTGAGGAAGAAGGAACTGAAGCTGCTGCAGCCACTGCCGTTGTCATTATCAGGAAAACAGCCATCGATCCGGACGAAACGCCTGTTTTCAGGGCAAACAGACCATTCCTGTTTTATATCAAAGACAATATCAACCAAAGCATCTTGTTTGCCGGGCGCGTCATGAACCCGGAAAAATAAGACCCCCACTGCCTCTCTGACATGGATACTAACCCCATTGTTGCCGGTACCATATATGCGATACCTTGGCAACAAGTGTAAATCACCTAAAAACGTGCATTTTCAGCTAAATTTATGTATATTTGGTAATATACTAAAGATGGTCGCGGTACACTGGTAAAACAGGACTGTTAATACAGGATTGCAGCTACAGAAAAACATGCTTTTGGGGTTTAAAAAAACATAAAGGAGGAGCTATGAAAAGCCATATTTTTTCAACACTCATGAAAGACATTGCCAAAAACCGGCTAACACGCGGTTATATTGTGCGTAATTTCGATAAATACCTTTATGATAAGCTGATCAACAATAACAACTGCCATTTACAAGCCGTTCAGGAGAGAAAATACTATTTCCTTAGGGCCATGCTTCATAAGGCGGTGGATAACCTGGAAAAGGGGTATTTTTCAGAAGATATGTATCGCAATATTGTAGATGTGCTTGTTGAAAAAGCTTTCCTGGGCCGGGCCTATCATCGTGATAATCTCGAAGCGTTCAGGACAGAATACGGCATGTTGCCTCCAACCTTCATTGTGCTAAGCCCTACGCAGGCATGTAATTTAAATTGCCCGGGATGCTACGCATCGTCCGACCCCGGCAAAAGCAATACCCTGCCCTTTCATATCGTTGACCGCATAATACGTGAAACGAGGGACAAATTTCACAGCCGGTTCGTTACCATTAGCGGGGGCGAACCTTTTTTGTATAAGAGCGATGGAAAAACGTTGCTGGATATCTTTGAAAAATACGATGATATGTTTTTCCTGGTATACACCAACGGGTCCTTAATAACCCCGGAAATCGCCCATCGCCTGAAAGAGTCTGCCAATGTCACACCTGCCATCTCCGTCGAGGGTTTTGAGCAAGAAACTGATCAGCGGCGGGGAAAAGGCACCCACAAAAACATCCTCAAAGCATTTGGAAACCTGCGACAAGCTGGCGTACCATTTGGCATTTCCGTAACAGCTACAAGCAACAATGCCGATATTCTCCTGGGTAACGAATTTTATGAAGAGTACTTTGACCGGCAGGGCGCCATTTACATGTGGCAATTTCAACTCATGCCCATCGGCAGGAGCCATCATGCGTTTCAGCAAATGGTACCAGCAGAAAAACGGGTACAACTCTACCGCAAATGGGAAGAGCTTATTATGGAAAAAGAATACTGTGTGGCCGACTTCTGGAACAGTGGCGTGTTAACCAATGGCTGCATTGCTTATGGCAGGGGTGGCGGATATTTACATATCGACTGGAACGGGAATATCATGCCCTGTGTATTTGTCCCCTATTATGTGGATAATGTATATGATTTATATGAGAATGGGAAAACCCTTGTAGATGCCCTCTTTTCTGACTACATGAAACGCGGGCGCCGCTGGATCCATGAATACGCATTAAATGACCCTGAAAACCCGGGAAACCTGCTAATGCCATGCTCCATCCGCGATCATTACGCCAATTTCAGAAACAATATCCTGACCGCTGATGCCCGGCCGGAAAATGAACCGGCACGTATATCGCTCAACGACGAACAGTACTACAACACGCTGGTTGAGTACGATCAGGCCCTGGAAACCCTTACAGCGGATATCTGGGAAACGGAATTTAAAAACAATGGCCAAAAAGGCTAAGGTGTCAGGACTTTCCCGGACACAGCCGGTATTGCTATACGCAACATCCTGTTATCAACGGTATACTGTTCCCCGCTGATCCTGTCGGTAAAGGACGCCGGCAGGTTATCTATCTCCTGCAAAGCCAGTTCCAGTTCTCTTTCCTGTTCGTCGCGATTGAGAAGTACCAGCACCAGGCCATCATCCGTAATCCTGGCAAAGGCCATCACACCCGGGGTCTGCTGGCGTGTAAGCAGCTTATAATCGCCTGTACGCAAGGCTGGGTGCTCCGCCCGCAAGTTGCCCAGTTTACTGTACCATTGATGGAGGTCGTGATCAAACGCAACGGTATCCTGTGGACGTTGACGGGAATAAGGGTGGTTTAGCTCATCATCATAATCCACATCAGGCCACAGCATGGGCTTCCGGTCGCCAGGGTCGTCAGCGCCCCATAAACCGGCTTCCGTTCCATAAAAAACCATGGGTGCCCCCACCCAGGTATATTGAAACAGGGAAATCAGTCGTTGCAGCTGTCTTTCTGAAGCATCAGGCGCACGTACATCATAGCGGTTATCAATATCCCGTATCTTGCTGTTTTCCTTATAAGCGAATTCATCATTCACGATCATGCTGGCAAGCCGCTCGGTGTCATGGCCATCCATCAGGTTTTGCATAGCGGTATTCACCTTGTGCGGAAAATCGTTTTGCAACGAATCAAGCCTTTGGCCAAATGCATCAGCCGTCAGGGTTTGCTGAATAAAGAAGGCATGGGTGGCATACGCCCAGCGGTAATTCATCACCACGCCAAAGAGGTCGTCGGCAATAAAGTCCCGTGCGGCTTCATCCCAGATCTCGGCAACAGTTAATGCTTCGGGGTTGATGCTATACACCAGCCTGTGCCAGTCACGCCAGAAATCTTTCCCAAGCTCTTCAACAACATCCAGCCGCCATCCGTCAACACCTCTTTCCACATCTCCATCAGGGGCCATCCAACGGCGGGTAACATCAAAAATATGGGCTTTTATACCGGGATGAATATCCTCCTCCTGCTCCGTAAATTCAGGCAATCCCTTGTATCCCCACCAGCCTTCGTAATCAAACCCATCCTCCAGAGCATCATCAAAAGCGGTGATCTTGTACCAATCACTGTAAGGTGAATCCTCCCCGTGTTCACGAATATGGCGAAAAGCCCAGAAATCACGGCCCGTATGGTTCCATACCCCGTCAAGAATTACCCGGATATCACGCTCACCGGCTTCATCCAGCAGTTTAAGGAAGAGTTTATCGGCAGAGGTCCATTGCCAGGTCTCCGGATCGTTGGGGTCTTCCTGTTTCATGATTTCGATATCTCCCTCCGGGTCCGGACCGAAATGGCGGTCAATGTGATGGTAATGGCTGGCGTCATATTTATGTAAGGAGACAGCGTCAAACACCGGATTGAAATAAATAGCCGTTACACCCAAATCTTCCAGGTAATCAAGCTTATCGATCACACCCTGCAGGTCACCACCATAGCGACGGGTAAACACAAAATCGTAAAAATCGGGGCCTATACGCTGCTCCCAGTCAGCACGCTGATACCAGTCGCCTGTCCAAGGCGAAACCTCCCACCCTTCAGGTGCGCCCAGGTCCCAACCATATGGGTCTCCAACACGCTCAGCAACAGGATCATTGATTGGGTCAGCATTATGGAAACGCTCGGTAAATATCTGGTACCATACCACATTTTCTGCCCACGCCGGTATATTGGCACCTGTTTGGCCGGGAGCTTCGTCAGACATGACCAGACCCGGAATGACCAGGAAAGTCAGCATGAAGATTATTGTAATCATTACATAAAAGACTCGCATAGTTCTGCTATTTTTGTTTATCACTTTGATGATAAAGATACAAAAAAGCAAACATAGCAATCAAAATTTGCTTCTCAACAAGAATTTAACTATTTTAGATTATTATAGGTAAGATGATGTGTTCTGAAAGACAATAACATGAAAAACAACCCACGCAAAAAAGATATCGGTGATGAACCTTTCAGCAGTGCGGAAAAATATCAACTGATTTTCGAGAAGGCTCCCCTGGGTATTTTGCATTTTGACAATAAAGGTGTCATTACAGCCTGTAATTCGGTTTTTGTAGAAATTATCGGATCAAGCAAGAAAGCTTTGCTGGGCTTCAACATGCTAAAGCTCCCCAATAAACAAGTAGTACAGGCAGTTCACGAGGTTCTGAAAGGACATACATCTTCTTATGAAGGAGACTACGAATCGGTAACCGCAAACAAAAAGACTTCTATTAAGGTATTGTTTACACCTGTTTTGAATGAGAATAACAAGGTTGACGGAGGTATTGGTATCATCGAGGATAACTCTGAACGCACAAAAGCGGAGAAAAAGCTTCGTGAAAACGAAGAAAAATTCCGGTATATTACCAACAATATCTCGGATGTTGTTTTTACCCTTGACAAAGATTTAAATACCACCTATGTCAGCCCGTCTATAGAGCAATTGACAGGTATCTCACCGGAAGATCATCTTAAGAAAAGCCTGGAGGAAAAACACCCGCCGGGTTCTTTAAAAAAAATCCGGAATGCCATAGAAGAGGCAATGCAACGTTACGATACAAGCCATCCGGATCGCGATAAGTCAGAAATCATTGAACTGGAACATTATACAGCGAACGGCGACACCATACACATATCGACCAATATCTCATTCATTCGTGATGAAAACCTAAATATTTCCGGATTTATCGGAATATCCAGGGATATCACCGAACACAAGGTGATGGAAGAAAAGCTGGCCTACCAATTGCGTTTCCAGGAGATGGTCTCCCGGATTTCATCCACCTTTGTGAGATCAGACCACACAAATATTGATGAAAATATCAATGAAATGCTCAGAGATGTAGGGTTGTTTTTCAATGTCGACCGCACTTATTTTTTCACCATTTCAGAAGACCACCGGATAATCAGCAATACCCACGAATGGTGCGCGGAAGGAATATTTCCGGGTAAGGATCTCACACAAAATATAGAACTCGATCGTCTGCCCTGGCTGAAAGACAGGGTCATACATAACAAAACTGTTCATATTCCGGATATTGACCAATTGCCCGTGGAAGCTGAAGCTGAAAAGGAAGAATTTAAGAAGCAGCACATCCAGTCCCTTCTTCTGGTTCCTATTTTCAGCCGGGAAAAGATGCATGGTTTCTTCGGTTTTGATATGGTCAGAAGTAAAAAATCCTGGGATGAAGGAGAAATTAACTTTTTACAGGTCATTGCCAATATTCTGGCGGATGCACTTTTCAAAGTTGAGGCTGAAAATGCGCTGATCAAAGCCAAACAAAAGGCAGAAGAAAATGATCGCTTAAAATCTGCCTTCCTGGCCAATGTCAGTCATGAGATCCGAACGCCCATGAACGGGATACTTGGTTTTCTTGAACTACTAAAAAATCCGGACCTTGAGAGTGAGGAAAAACAAAATTACATTGACATTGTAAATCAGAGTGGCAAAAGGCTCATGAATACGATCAATGACATCATTGAGATTGCCAGGATTGAAACCGGACAGTTGGAGACGCTTCAGGAAGAGGTAAATATTACCGAGCTCATGGGGTATCATTATTATTATTTTAAGCCCATGATGGATAAAAAAGGGCTGGATTTCAACATGGTTATTCCGCCATCCGACGATGATATAATGATTTATACCGACCGGCATAAAGTTGATAGCATTTTGCATAATTTGTTAAGCAATTCGATTAAATTTACCCCGGAAGGCAGTGTTGAATTCGGCTATCAGCGGCATGACGACATGCTGGTATTTTATGTGTCAGATACAGGTATTGGCATTCCCCATCATATTACTGATGCTATTTTTGACCGTTTCGTTCAGGCTGACCTGAAGCTGTCAAGGCCACATGAAGGCTCCGGGCTTGGGCTGTCTATTGTGAAAGCGTATGTGGAAGAATTGGGTGGTACGGTCAGCGTACAGTCCGAGCCAGACCGTGGAAGTACGTTCTATGCATCGATCCCTTTCATTTCAAACAAAGAAAAACCAGCAGAAAAACCGGAGACTACCATGCACACAGAAGAAAACGCAAAAAGTGCAAAGGAGGGCGCACCTGTTGTGTTAATTGCAGAAGATGAAGACGTTAGCTATACATTTTTAGAAACCCTGCTCGAGAATGAACCAGTGACACTTCAACGCACCAAGACAGGAGAAGAGGCGATAGAAGTACTCAGGAACAATCCGGAAATCATTTTGGTGTTAATGGATCTGAAAATGCCTGGAATGGATGGACTGCAAGCTACCAGAGAAATCCGGAAGTTTAATCAGGATATCCCCGTTATTGCTCAAACGGCGCATGCACTGACCGGAGACAGGGAAAGAGCCATTGAGGCAGGTTGTAATGACTACATATCCAAACCAATCAACCGGAAACATTTTCTGCAGATCATTCATCATTATACGGAAAAACCCACGGATCAATCATAAAGTCGGACCCCCGGGAGTAAACGAACCAACGCCATATAGATTACAGCAGCCAGTCGTCCTGTATACACCTCACACTCATGGCGCTTCCCTTCTCCTCATGGTTCTCAGCAATGGATGTATGCTCAGCAAACAGCGTATAACTGTTTGCAAAACTGTTATCTTCATAACTAAGCGGTAACGCCCACCAGCAACCCATATACCCCAGACCGGCAAAACGTCCGTCGGGCATGCGAAAACCGCCGGGTCTGGCATAAATTGTAGTAGCACAATTCAACGTGTTATTGGGAGCCATCCAGTGCTGCAGGCCCTTTTCCTTTAACCTGCCACCAGCATGGTGCTTACCGCCAAGCTTTTGAATACATCGGACCCATTCGGCCACCGAAGGAATATGATAACCTTCGGGCGCCAGCCCCCTTGGGTCATTGACCGCATACCAGTTGTACAGTTTTCCGAATAGCCTGCCGTTTTCGCTATCATTATTATAATAGCAAAAAGCAGGTTTCATGAGCCTGGCAGCTTCCATCCACGCTTTAGCCGAAGTTGCTTCAGGAACGGGATCTCCATTTCTGAAATGAGTTACATCCAGATTTGTTTGGGTCCAGGTCTGATCTTCAGGAATACCCGGCATGGAACCAGTTTGTTTCTTTACGGGTTCAACCGTAATAAGGCGTGTTGCATTTTTCATAATAATGTAATGAGTTTAGGTTTTGCCCTTTTTTCATTACATCAAGAGAAACATAGTGGGGAAAGTAGTGCACTTTATTTTGGCAGAAAGCCCCCATCGTTTTACCACCGTGGCCGCGAGGCTCGGTTGGTCCCGTAAATTCGTACGGGTCTTGATGTGTGACACAAATATACAAAAATATTTCCGAATAATACAAATTCCTGCAAAAAATGGCCGGGCACAGACCGAAACAACCCTTCAGAGTGTGTATAAACTGTTTTTTGCTTTCTGTTACTTAGCACACAAACCTTGAGCATGCCTACCGGATATCGTTCACTGAATCAGCAAGCAAATAAAGAAGAATGGGAAAGTTTATCAGGATGAACCGCTGATGGTCGTATTTCTGATGGCCAGTTGAAAGTCTGCCAGAAGTTCATTAAAGGTTTCTTTGACTGTTGTAATTTTAGTGGCGAGATAAGCATTTGACCCGGCAAAAGCATAACCGCTTTTCATGTTGCCTTTATACGCGTTATACAGTGCGTTCATGATGCAATAGGGACTTTTCGACACATCGCATGTTTTGATACAATGGAAGGGGCATTTTATCGGGCGTTTCAGTCCCTCTTTCACCTTATCAATAAAACCATTACCCACTGCCCGCCCGGGCATACCCACAGGGCTCTGGATAATTTCGATATCCGTGCGGCCTGCATCAATATAGGCCTGCTTGAAATTCATGGATGCATCACACTCTTCAGTCGTTACGAACCGTGTTCCGATCTGCACGGCATTCGCCCCCTTTTGCAGAATATTGTAAATGTCCCGGCCGGAATATATCCCGCCAGCGGCAATAACCGGGATCTTTTGCCCGTATTGTTCTTCAAATTGCCTGGTCTCATTCAAAACAGCAGGCACAAGTTCTTCAAGAGAATAATGGCCATCATCGATCTGGTCATGTTTAAACCCAAGGTGTCCGCCTGCCTTGGGGCCTTCAACAACAATGGCATCCGGCAGGTAATCATGGGCTGCTTTCCATTTGCTGCATATCAACCGCGCGGCCCTTCCGGATGATACGATGGGTACCAGCTTAGTTTTACTCTCCCTGGTTTGGAATGACGGCAGGTCAAAAGGCAATCCCGCACCTGAAAAGATAATGTCCGTTTTTTCAGCAATAGCAGTTTTTACAAGATCAGCAAAATTCGACATGGCTACCATAATGTTAACCCCTATGACGCCCTTTGTTTTTTCTTTTGCCTCCCGGATTTCCTGCTTTAAACCTTCTATGTTGGCTTCCAGATAGCTAAGGGAAGCGTTTTTGTGAACAAAACCCAGTCCGGCCGCCGAAATAACCCCGACACCACCCTGATTGGCAACCGCGGCAGCAAGGCCGGACAATGATATGCCCACACCCATTCCACCCTGGACAATTGGTACGGGAATAGTTAAATTCCCTAATGTTAATTCGCGCATGAAAATGTTCCTCTCTGCTTTGTAAATAGTTAGCACAAATATAATCAAAATATATTGATAATCAGTAAGTTTTAAAAATTCTTCTGTTAAATTTAGTGAAAATATATACACCCACCACCATGAGGGATTCTCATGGGTCTGACGCTTTATTTGGATCGTTTAACACCAAAGAATACGTTTGCAGACCATGCCCCCGTGCCGAAATCATTTAAAACCCTCATTCCGGGAAATCAAGGTTAAAATAGAATGATAAAAACCAGCGCAAACCATAAAAATCTCATATTTTTGTAAAC
>JAWLDT010000027.1:19457-27875 GCA_041686485.1 Bacteroidales bacterium
CGTGCCGAAATCATTTAAAACCCTCATTCCGGGAAATCAAGGTTAAAATAGAATGATAAAAACCAGCGCAAACCATAAAAATCTCATATTTTTGTAAACATGAAAACGTTTTCCACCATTCTGGCCATATTGTTATTAATCGCGGCTCCACTTGGAGGCGCCTATCTGGCCGGTTATAGTATCGATGCATACCTCGATTTTCCACCAAGGAATATTGGCCTGCAACCGGCACATGCCCCTTTTTTGTTACCGGTTTTTATAGTGTTGATGGCCGCTATCCTGGTGGTGATAATGCCTTTTTTTGTGAAGGTATTTACTACAAACAAGCAAAAACCATCAGGTAAACACCCATTGTACCCGTTTCCATCCTGGGGGTGGGTTGGACTGGTGATTACCATTATCGCATGGATACTTGCCTGGACAAGGTTTTCCTGGTTTGAGGCATGGCAAATCCATACCTTTACACCACTCTGGATCGGGTATGTAATCGTAATAAATGCCCTTACTTACATGCGTAGCGGACGCTCCCTGCTCACCCGGCGGCCTGGCTTTATCCTTATCCTGTTCTTATTCAGTGCTGTTTTCTGGTGGTATTTTGAATACCTGAATCTGTTCGTTGAAAATTGGTACTATGTCAATGTTGAACACCTTGGTCCCCAGGCCTTTTTCTGGTATGCCACCATCCCCTTTGCCACTGTACTACCCGCAGTGATGAGCACCAAAGAACTGCTCTCGACGTTTCCCGGCTTCAGCGCCGGTCTGGATGATTTTGTACGCCTGTCCATACCGCATCACCGGCTGATGGCAGGTCCACTGATGCTGTTGGCCGCCCTGGCATTGGCGCTGACAGCCCTGTGGACAGATTACCTCTATTATATGCTGTGGCTGGCTCCACTGATCATTATAGTGGCAGCACAAGTACTGGCGGGAAAACCGACACTGTTTGCGGGCATTTCCCGTGGGCAGTGGAAACAGCTCTACCTTTGGGGCATGGCAGCCCTTGTATGCGGTTTCTTCTGGGAGATGTGGAATTTCTACAGTTATACCAGGTGGGAATACGCCATCCCATTTGTGGAGGGTGTCCATATCTTTGAGATGCCATTGCCGGGCTATGCCGGCTACCTGCCCTTTGGGCTTCAATGTGGTGTCGTATGCGGACTTATAGATGATATCATTTCAGGCAATATGAAGAAATAATTTCGCAGATACCACAAACCTTTTTGATACCAAAAGCAAAAAAAGAAAACACTTTCGGCAGATCAACTTACCGCAGGATCTCATACTTTTTCATCTTGCCGTCAAGCGCTTTACGAATGGCATCCAGCTGCGCTGTCTCCTGAAGGTTAAAGGTGATGGTTACCTCCACAAAGCCAACCGGAACAGTGGTAATGGATCTTTCATGGGAAATTTCATTGATGTTGGCGCGCAGGTTTTCCAGGATACTGATAATAGAACGTAATTCACCGGCCACATCCGGTATGAGTACCGCGATTCGTGCCCGCAGACCTTCATCCATCATACCTTTCTCCAGGATCTGCTCCAGGATACCCAAGTTGATATTCCCGCCACTGATCACAGCAACCACGTTACGATCCTTCAGATTCATCTTGTTATGCAGCACTGCAGCCATAGCCGCCACACCTGCCGGCTCAGCAAGTATCTTTGCGCGTTGCAAAAGCATGTAAACGGTATTGGCTATCTCCGCATCATTGACAACCAGGATATCATCAAGATACGCCTGAGCCACTTTAAAGGTAAGCTTTCCGGGGGTTTTAACCGCAATACCGTCGGCAATGGTCTGCATATTGGTAAGCTTTTCGGGACTACCCGCCTGCATGGAATGTTTCATCGATTGCGCCCCGGCTGCCTCTACCCCGATGACCCGGATATCAGGGTTTATCTCCTTCAACGCAATAGCGATCCCGGCAATCATGCCGCCCCCACCGATAGGGACAAGGACATCCTGGATAGAGTCCATCGCCTGAAACAGCTCCAGCCCAACTGTTCCCTGACCGGCAATAATGTGCGGATCATCGAAAGGATGCACAAACGTGGCGCCCGAAGCCTCCTTATACTTCATGGCAGCCTCAAAGGCATCATCAAAGGTATCCCCTTCCAGTACCACATCAGCTCCATAGCTGCGTGTGGCAATAACTTTCAGCGGTGGTGTAAATACCGGCATAAATACTTTGGCACGAACACCCATGGTGCTGGCAGCAAATGCCACGCCCTGGGCATGGTTCCCGGCAGAAGCACAAACAACCCCTTGTTGTAAATCATCCTTTGACAAACAACTGAGCTTGTTATATGCCCCACGCACTTTGAACGACCCGGTGGATTGCAGGTTTTCAAGTTTCATGAACACATTGGCGCCTGTCATGGCAGAAAATGACTTGGAGCGCTCCAAAGGCGTATTTTTCACGATGCCCTTAAGCCTTAACTGCGCTTTGATAATATCCGAGTATCCTGGTAACATTTCCATACTGCAAAGATACAGAAAAACTTCGCTGCCGGCAGTAAGGAAGCATCGCTTCTCATAGCCCAGCCCGGCGATTGCCGGAAACCTGCATTGCATTTTCCAATGTAAAGGTTCTGGCAACCATTACAATATATCCAATAAAAAACCGTACTTTTGCAGCCCAAATGAAGAACGCGATCTACATGTTCGGCGCCACGCCACCCTGACCAACTCATTCGCCAGAAGTTCAGTGTTATACACTGACCTTTTGGTAAACAGGATTTACCAGTAATCATTACGTTTGGACATAGCTAGTATGTCATCCATTAATTCTATTATTCGTGAGTAAGAAGCCAAAAACCGACAACATCAGAACATTCGGCATCATCAGCCATCCGGATGCAGGTAAAACGACATTGACAGAAAAGTTGTTGCTTTATGGCGGCGCTATCCAAACGGCCGGTGCAGTAAAAAACAACAAAATTGTTAAGACAGCCACTTCCGATTTTATGGAAATTGAGAAACAGCGGGGCATATCTGTTGCCACTTCCGTGATGAGCTTCCGTTACCATGACCATAAAATCAGCATCCTCGACACGCCCGGACACAAGGATTTTGCTGAAGACACCTACCGTACCCTGACAGCCGTTGACAGTGTCATCCTTGTAATCGACTGTGCCAAAGGCGTGGAGGAACAGACCCGCAAGTTGATGGAAGTATGCCGGATGCGCCATACACCGGTCATTATTTTTATTAATAAGATGGACAGGGAAGGACAAGACCCATTCTTTTTGCTTGAGGAGGTGGAAAAAGAGCTTAACATCCATACCCGGCCGCTTACCTGGCCTATCGGTATGGGAAAGGAATTCCAGGGTGTTTATGACCTTTCAAAGCAACAATTACGGCTTTTTGAGGCTGGCAAAACCAGTGTGGCCGAGGATATTTTCATCATAAAAAACCTTGACGGAGAAAACCTCTCCGATCATATTGGAGAGGAGGCGGCTTCGAAGCTACGCGAAGAAAAGGAACTTCTGGAAACCGTTTACGAACCGTTCGACGAAGCCCTGTACAGGGAAGGCTACCTGGCGCCGGTATTTTTCGGTAGCGCCCTGAACAATTTCGGCGTGAAAGAGCTTTTGGACACCTTTGTCCGGATATCCCCCTCACCACGCAGCCGGGAAGCAGTACAACGAAAGGTAGAACCATCCGAAAAGGCTTTCTCTGGTTTTATTTTTAAAATACACGCCAACCTCGACCCCAACCACCGAAACAGGATCGCCTTTTGCAGGGTGGTTTCCGGGAAGTTCGAACGAAACAAGTTCTACAAGCACACGCGCATCAATAAAAAGATTCGCTTTACCAGCCCCACCAGCTTCATGGCGGGTGATAAAAGCGTTATCGACGAAGCCTGGCCCGGCGATGTAGTCGGACTTTTTGATAATGGTAACTTTAAAATCGGAGACACCCTTACCGAGGGAGAAGACCTGACATACAAAGGCATACCCAATTTCTCTCCGGAGATATTCAGGGAGCTGGTCAACAAAACCCCCATGAAGACCAAGCAGCTTGAAAAAGGCATTCGTCAGCTGACAGATGAAGGGGTGGCGCAACTCTTTGTAAAAACACACGGTAACATTAAAATTATCGGTACGGTAGGCGACCTTCAGTTTGAGGTTATCCGCTTCAGGCTGCTGCATGAATATGGGGCGTCCTGTGATTTTATACCGCTGAACTATTACAAAGCCTGCTGGATCACATCGGCTGACAATAAGACCCTGGACAAGTTTATCGCATCGAAAAACCAGCACATCGCTTACGATAAGGAAAACCGTCCGGTCTATCTGGCCGAGAGCAAATGGATGCTGAAAGTCACCCGGGAAGACTTTCCGGACATCGACTTCCACTTTGCCTCAGAGGTTAACCAGGCGGAGCTCCAGGCCTAAAGCATTGGGGCTTACAAAAACTATTTTTCTTATATTTGATAAATAAAAATTCAGCCCTATGCATTATAAAGCAGACCCTGACAGGTACAACGCAATGACCTATCGAAGATGCGGCAGAAGCGGGATACTACTGCCTGCCATTTCGCTGGGACTATGGCATAACTTCGGAGGTGTAGATACCTTTGAAAACGGTCGCAACATTATCCACCGGGCATTTGATGCCGGTATCACCCATTTCGACCTTGCCAACAATTACGGACCGCCTCCTGGCAGCGCCGAAGAAAACTTTGGCAGGATTTTTAAACACGACCTTCGTTCGTACCGGGATGAACTCATCATCTCATCCAAAGCCGGATATGAGATGTGGCCCGGTCCCTATGGCGACGGTGGGTCCAGAAAATACCTGATAAGCAGTCTGGATCAAAGCCTGAGACGAATGGAGCTGGATTATGTGGATATTTTTTATTCGCACCGCCCCGATCCTGATACCCCTATGGAAGAAACCATGATGGCGCTGGATCAGATTGTGCGCCAGGGGAAAGCCCTGTATGTGGGGATATCCAGCTATACTGCTGATCAGACCTCCCAGGCAGCGGATATATTAAACCAGCTGGGCACGCCCTGCCTGATCCATCAGCCACGTTATTCCATGTTGGATCGCTGGGTCGAAGACGGCCTCCTGGACACCCTGCAAACCCTTGGTATGGGATGTATCGCCTTCTCACCCTTAAAGCAGGGCATTCTGACCGATAAATACCTGCATGGCATACCGGAAGATTCCAGGGCCGGAAAGCCAACAGGCATGCTGTCATCAGACCAAATCACCGCCGAAACCATCGATAAGGTGAACAGTCTGAACCAAGTAGCCGCCCACCGCAATCAAAGCCTGGCCCAAATGGCCATCGCCTGGCTGTTAAAAGACGACCGTGTCACCTCGGTGCTGGTGGGTGCCAGCAGTGTTGATCAACTCAACAACAACCTGGATAGCCTGCATAACCTGCATTTTTCGGAAGAAGAACTACAACAGATCAGGGAGATCATCAAGGACTAACTTCACGATCTGAAAACCACGGGCTATACCATCATAGCTCCTGGCTTTTGGTAAGAAGACGATAAGCTGGAAGCAATCAGAAAACAGTGAACCGTGAAAGGTGTTCTTTGTTCTAATGACGCACTTTAGCGCAAATGACAGCGTAACGTAATGACGGCGCGCAGCGTCAAATGACAATAAGTAACAGTGGCACAGCGCTATATGACGGGAAGTCCTATATGAGATAAGGAATCACAATGATCAAAAACCAGAAGACAATAAACCCCAATGTCCTGCCCTGACATATTTTTTTTCAGAAAAATACGTTGTATAATGCAAATGGCCTCAAATTTATTGATAATCTTATGAAGATCGTACCGGTCATTGCGCTGATTACAGGACTCTGGTTATTCAATCTGCCGGCTGAGCGTCATGTATACGGTCAGGATCCGGTTTTTTCGCAGTTTTTCGCCGCCCCGGTTTACCTGAACCCGGCTTTCGCCGGATCCACCAAATGTTCGCGAATCGCTTTGAACTATCGTCAGCTCCGGTCCATCGAGAATTTTCATACCATCAATCTGACCTACGACAATTATGTAGATGCCCTCCAGGGAGGTATCGGTTTCATGGTCACCAGCGACGTACCCAATATGTACCTGACCAGGAACAGCCTCAGCGGCTTTTATGCCTATCACCTTAGGGTAACGCGCGATGTGGATATCCATTTCGGGGTTCAGGCCGGCTATGTGCGCAACGACTCCCGCTGGGATAATTTTGAATTTCACGAAAACGAGCCAGAGCCAGACAATACCTGGACACATGGATTTGATGTGGCTTCCGGCATTATGTTCTTTTCAGATCTTATCTATGGCGGACTGGCGGTTCATCATATGACAGAGCCGTCAATGAGTCTGTACGACGATGGACAATCCAAATTAAACAGGAAATACACCGGACACCTGGGTGTCTATCTGGAACCCGGAAGTTCAGGCGGCCTGCAAAGCCGTCAGCGTGATTTCTTCCTGTCGCCCAATATCACGTATCAGCACCAGGGACACCACGCCTATCTCGGTTATGGTGTTTATACGGGTATCCAGCCACTGATGGGTGGTGTCTGGTTCAGACAATGGATTGATTATCCGGTTGAAAGGAACAATACGTTGGTTTTTTTTGCTGGTATAAACATGGATGACTACCGTATTGGTTATAGCTATGACTATTCTTTATCAGGATTTTCAGATGTTATGCACGCCGCCCATGAAATCAGCATTGTTTTCAGATTTAACTGTGCGGGTAGAAATATTGGAAACAGTGCAATAAATTATCCAAGATTTTAGTTATTTTTGTGCGCGAACCAGTTTAGATCAAAACATATAATTATGACAAAGATGCATTGGAACAGGATACAGATTGTACTTATCCTGGCCATTCCGGCCATAATACTGACAGGTTGTCCCCAGGAGGTATCGAGAGTCACTGACCTGGAATACACCGAGTTTCAGGAGCAGGAAACCCCACCGGGGCTTATGCCCGTCGAGGGAGGTACTTTTGTAATGGGACGTACCAAGGAAGATGTAATGGGAGACTGGAATAATATTCCCCGCCGCGTTACGGTACGCACTTTTTATATGGGTGAAACAGAAGTTAGTAACTTCGAATACCTTGAGTATCTGCACTGGACAAAACGCTTTTTTGGAGAAACAAACCCCGAAATTTATCGGAATGCCTTGCCAGATACACTTGTATGGCGTGACCCCCTTGCTTATAATGAACCATATGTGGAAAACTATCTAAGACATCCCGCCTACCACGATTACCCGGTCGTAGGAGTTAGCTGGGCACAGGCCACTGAGTATGCCAAATGGCTCACTGACAGGGAGAATGAAAGAATCCTTGTAGAAGAAGAGATCCTTGAATGGAACGTAGATGGTCAGGAAGACGGCATGCATTTTACCACACAAGCCTATTTACACGGAGAATTGGATCTTGACAACCTGCGTGACCTTAACCCGGTAGGTGATGTTGAACGCCGGGTCAGATGGGAAGACGGCATACTGCTCCCGCAATACCGGCTGCCCACCGAGGCCGAATGGGAATATGCTGCCCTCGGACTGATTGGTAGCACTTACGACGAAAAAATCGCTGACAGAAGACAATATCCCTGGGAAGGACATCATGTCAGAAGTGCTGATCGCAGGACAAGGGGTGATTTTAAAGCAAACTTTCAAAGAGGTCCGGGTGACTTCACAGGGGTAGCAGGTTATCATAATCCCGGCGGCGACCCTACCATGCCCGTAAAATCATTTGAACCAAACGATTTTGGACTGTATAACATGGCGGGTAATGTCAATGAATGGGTGCAAGATGTATACAGACCTTTATCACACGAAACCGTAGCCGAGTTCAGACCTTTCCGGGGAAATGTTTTCCAAAGGAAACAACTTGATGAAGAGGGTAATGTGATGTTTGATGAAAGAGGCGAAATACTGTATGAAGAAATAGAACCGGAAGACAACCAAACACCTAGAGATTACCGTGAAGCCAATTACAGCGACTATCGTGACGGTGACGAATCAACAGCCATTTCTGAAGATCATGACGTGTACCCGGAGGGATCTACACTGATTACGAACTCTGTCAGGGTATTTAAGGGTGGTAGCTGGAAGGACCGTATTTATTGGTTATCTCCCGGAAACAGAAGGTTCCTTGACCAAAACGAGGCAACCAACGACATAGGCTTTCGGGTAGCTATGGAAAAAATGGGCCCAAGCTCTGATTAATAACCTTGATTTAGTATAATTATTAACCCCGTTTGACAATGTAAGCGGGGTTTTTTTAGCTCAAAACAACAGGAAAGTGATTATTCAGGAGTTACTACAACACATTCGTGCCGGTAATAATCCATGTACAGACAGTCGCCAGGCCAAACCGGGTGATATTTTCTTTGCCTTACAAGGTGATCACCTTGACGGGAACCAATTTGCAGC
>JAWLDT010000028.1:0-27800 GCA_041686485.1 Bacteroidales bacterium
TGGGCTGCGTACCATTTACAAAAAGAAGCAGTGGTAGCCGCAGCACTTGGGCTGCGTACCGCAATATATGTGGCCAGCGGTAGCCGCAGCACCTGAGCTGCGTGCCGTAATATACCTGGCCATTAGTAGACGCAGCACCTGGGCTGCATAAAGGTGTAAGGGACCGGTGTGTCAGGACGGCAGAGGGATATTTTTGCTCACATATGCGCCCTGCCGGCGAACATTCCAGACATCAAGGCCAGCCTCTCCGGCTGCTTCCTCCCACCGCTGTGTATTCCAATAATTGTTTGATGCATCAATAATCACCATACCGGGGCGAATGATCCGGAAAATCAGTTCCGGCTCCAGCCTGACGTTTTGGCTTATGATCAAATAATCAACACTTGCAGGCCAATCTTCCTGATCATCAAAAAGAGAATCATTGCTTCCTGACTTGTTGTAATCCTCCTTCCTCTCCTGAAGCGAGGAAAAAGGGAGGGAGTCGTGCAGCAACAGGAGTCTTAGACCGTTAAATGTAACAAAAGGACCTTTCCTGGCTAATGCAGCAGAAACATAAACCGTCTCCTGATCGTGGAGAGAGATGCTTCCGGAAGGTTGTTTCATTCCCCGGCTTAAGCGATTGGCCATCATATTGAATTCCTGGTCACGCGCACTGCCTGATACCTGTTGACAGGCAAGCATGGTCAACTCCTTCCCCTGAAAAAAATCAACCGCGGTGCCACGGTTGATCTGATAAACCACAAAATGTTGCTGAAAACTGTTACGAACATCACGGATAACCAGCGATGTTACCAACAGTAATAATGAGGCCAGACCAACGATAAGGGCTTTTCTTTGTTGTTGTATGAAGAAAAAGCTAAAACTGATAACAAGCAGGAATATAAGCATTGTTTCAGGCAGGCTGATAAAAACCCCGGTAGAGGTGGAATAAGGCAGGCCTTCGATGATCCGCACAGACTGATGCAGCACATATACCACCAGGGAAAGGAATTGTCCGGCAAGCATCCCCAGAACCGGCACTGCGTTGACCAACAGGGTGAAGAGACCGGCATAGATGATCGTACCGGCTAATGGAATCACCGCCAGGTTGGTAATCAGGAAATAATTGGGAAACTGATTAAAATAATACAATGCCAGCGGCCCGGTGGCCAGTTGTGCTGCCAGCGATACACATATGATCTGCCAGGCTTTGTCCAGGATCTTGTTTCTTACCCAAAACAGATTGTATAGCCTGGGCTGTAGGCTAACGATGCTGATGACGGCCAGGTAGGACAACTGAAATCCGATATGGGCAATTATAAAAGGATTTGTCAGCACAAGGACGAAAGCCGAGGCAGCCAGGGTATTATAGATGTTGGTCGGCCGGCGGAAGCTGTTACCTGCCGAAACAAACGAGAACATAACGGAAGCGCGCAGCACCGAGGGAGAAAAACCGGTTATGGCAGCATAAAGCCAAATAAAAAGAATGATGAACACGGTCCGTAAAAACATACCGCATGGCATGCGACCCAAAAAGGCAAAGGCGGTATTCAGTACCATGTAGATAATCCCTACATGTAGTCCTGACACGCATAAGATATGCATGGCTCCGGCACCGGCAAACTCCCGTCGCAGATTATCGTCCAGATATTCACGGTAACCGAGGAGCAGGGCCGAAACCACAGCAAATTCACGGCCTGACAGGTGGTGTTCATGAAATACAGACAAAGCCGCTTCCCGCAGGTGAAGTGCCCAACGCATCACAAAAAAGCCCGCTCGCTCACCGGTAAAATGCCATTCCCCGGAGGAAATATAAGACGAATGAAAAGTATTCTGCCTGGACAGGTAGCGCTTATAATTAAATGCCGCCGGATTACCGGGAGGCTCAACCTCACTGTAACGGTTTTCGATCAGCATCCGGTCGCCATATTCCAACTCCCCGGCCAGGGTATCCTTTTCCAGATACAGCATTAAATTACCGGTTACGGGTATGGTCAGGCTGTCATTTCCATAATGCTCGACCCGAACCATTGCCCGGAAAGAGTTTGTTCTTTCCGACACGGGCGCTTGCAGCCGGGCCAGCAAAAACCCATCTTTGTCCTGATGATGCAGAAAATGATCTTTCCGGTGTATTTCATGATGCGTCTGAGCCATCCAATAGCCAAGCCCAAACAGAAATACCCCTATCCAGTAACCATACAACCATCGCCAGGCAAACCCCCTTATCACTTTTCTTACAACAATAAACCATAAGACAACCAACAAGGCCAGTGAAAGCAAAAAGACCGGCAAAGGAAGTACCAGCCCACCATATACATAGACGGCCGCACCTGTACCAAAAGGAACAAACAGGCGTGGCAATGGCATAAATGTGGCAGATTCCCTCATTATATCTATAAATTTATACTATTTATAGATATAAACAATGTTTGCGGTAAACAAAAAATGCGAAAGGATTTTAGTAAATGATAAGTGGCACCCTGATACACTGCTTACGCGTGAACAAGCAGATCAAACAACCGGGGTCCCGGTCAGTTCCCTTCAACAATAAAACGATAGATGGTACCGGCGGCGTAATCAGATGCACCCTGACCACCCAGGATTGCTAACAGGTCTTTATAATCGGAAAGCATACGGTTCCGATAGGCGGGATCATAGAGCAGATGTTCCATTTCTGTTTTCAATGTCTTGCGGTTGAAATCATGCTGGATCAATTCTGTCAGTACTGGTTTATCCATAATCAGGTTGACCAGCGAGATATAGTTGATCTTGACCAGTTTACGGGCAATATGATAGGAGATGGGATTGGCTTTGTAGCACACGACCTGCGGAACACCAAAGATAGCCGTTTCGAGGGTAGCGGTACCGGAGGCGACCATGGCGGCTGTTGCATTAGCCAACAATGGATAGGTCTGATCATACACGATAGACACATTGTTGCCGGTCATAAAACCGGTATAGAGTTTTGGGTCGATGCCGCTTATACCAGCCACCACAAACTGGTAATCCGGAAATTTGGCAGCGATGGCTGTCATTTCATGCAACATGCGACTGATCTCCTGTTTGCGGCTACCTGGTAACAAAGCGACAACCGGACTACCGGAGAGTCCGTTCTTTTCTCTGAAGTCAGCATAAGCCCCTTTGTCCATGAGCGGCAACACCTCATCAAGAAGAGGATGCCCGGGGAAAGCAGCATCTATACCAAAACGGGCATAGAAATCCTTTTCAAACGGCAGGATAACGAGCAACTTATCCACCACCCTTTTGATCGTTTTTACACGTGATTGCTTCCATGCCCACACCTGGGGACTAATGTAATATACCACGGGGATGTCATGGTGGTGAGCAAACGCTGCCATGCGAAGATTAAAGCCCGGATAATCAATGAGAATCAGAACATCAGGACGGGTTTCAAGCAAATCCTTCTTACAAAAACGTAAATTACGAATGATGATCCTGAGGTTTGCCACCACTTCCCAGAAGCCCATAAATGAGAGTTCCCGGATATGTTTAACCACATCTGCTCCTGCAAGCGCCATTTTGTCTCCGCCCCAGACCCGAAAAGAAGCCGAAGGGTCCTTTTTTTTAAGGCTTTTGATCAGATTCGCCGCATGCATGTCGCCGGAGGACTCACCCGCAATTATATAATATCTTGCCATCTTATCCTTCTATTACATGAAAAAATAAAAACACAGGATGGCCATCAGGAATGTAACAAGGAGGATACCACGTCCGGTGCGGTCATATTTTTTATTGACCATATAATAGCGAAAGGGAAACAGGTTGGAGAAGACGGCAATTAATGCTGGCACTTCGGGCCTGAGGCGGTATATCCCGCCTTCTACATATCCATGGGGTGAAAGGATTAACAACAGCAACCCGTATACAACAGCCGGCAGCAGAAGGCCAATGATAATACCCAGGGTCCAGGTGTCCTTATTCAGCATTATTATTCCACTTTTTGATTTCCGGAATAAGTTCATGAGATGTAAAATCAAATTGCGTGGGCACCACTGAGATATAGTTGTTGGCCAGCGCCCATTCATCCGTTTCATTGCTGTTTTCGTGCAATTCAAAATTTCCGGCAAGCCAGTAATACTCTTTACCGCGCGGGTCGGTCCGGTGGTCAAATTCTTCCACCCAGTTGCCCCGTGCCTGCCGGCAAACCTGAACCCCTTTGATCTCTTCAGCCTTTATGGCCGGAATATTCACATTGAGGCATATCCCTTTGGGAAGCCCGTTCTCCAGCACATTGGCTGCCAGCTTCTGAATATATTTTTTTGCCTGGGTAAAGTCGGCATCAAACCGATAATCCAGCAATGAGAAACCGATTGACGGTATGCTCTCCATAGAGCCTTCAATGGCTGCCGACATGGTACCGCTATAAATCACACTGATAGAGGAGTTGGCGCCGTGGTTTATCCCGGAGACCAGCAAGTCAGGCTTCCTTTTCAAAACCTTGTTAACGGCAATCTTCACACAGTCAACGGGGGTTCCGCTGCAATTATATTCATCATGGTCGCCATCGACGGTAATCTTTTCAAGACGAAGCGGATTTGTAATGGTAACAGCATGGCCCATACCACTTTGGGGTTTATCGGGGGCCACCACCACCACATCGCCGAGTTCAAGCATGTATTTTACAAGATGGCGAATGCCGGGGGCCATCACACCATCATCATTGGTAACTAAAATCAAAGGTTTCGTCATAATCTGTCTTTTTCCTGCACAAAGCTAATGAGAAAATGCGGCAATACAAACCCGAAACCTGGAAAAAGGCGATCAGGTTGATTAACAATTTTTAACGGGCAACGGAATGGCAGCTTTATCAGGTTGGCCTGTTTTTTGATTAATTTTGCCGGTTAACATTTTGATTCAAATATAAGTCACATGGGCATTTTAATCATTTTTGGTGTATTTGTACTGATAAGCTGGCTGATTTCCCGGCAGCTTAAGTCACGTTTCAGAAAATATTCCAGAATACCACTCCGTAGCGGTTTATCCGGGCGGGAAGTAGCTGAAAAGATGTTACGTGATCGTGGTATTGAAAATGTGAGGGTAACATCCACGCCCGGACGATTAACAGATCATTACAATCCGGTTGACAGAACGGTTAACCTCAGTGCAGAGGTTTACCAGAGTCGTTCTATTGCTGCAGCTGCAGTAGCCGCACATGAGTGCGGACATGCCGTTCAGCATGCACAGGCTTACGCTTTCCTGCAGCTGCGCTCCAAGCTGGTGCCTGTGATCAGTATAAGCTCCAGGTATATGCAATGGGTGCTACTTGCAGGCATTCTCACGGTAGAAGCTTATCCGGGAATACTGTTGGCAGGTATAGCGATGTTTGCCGCCACAACCCTTTTTAGCTTTATCACCCTGCCGGTGGAATTTGATGCTACAAAGCGGGCATTGAGCTGGCTGACAACCACGGGGATCACCGTGGGAGAAGAATACAGCAAGGCTAAAGATGCGCTTAAGTGGGCATCCCTGACATATGTCGTAGCCGCCCTGGGTTCATTGGCCACGTTGATGTTTTATATCATGATCTTCATGGGAAGGAGATAGTATAATGGCCTCTTCTTTATCCATACATTCAACTTACATACCCGGTACAAGCATGCCGGGTATTTCTATATTTATTTGCGAGATTATCTGCCGGGACTTTTAGGTGATCCGGACAAAAATGCCGATATTCGCATAATTGCAGAATCTGACGAACAAGATGAAAAAACTGTTGCCGGGCGTATTCATTCTTCTGCTTGTAGCCATTGCCTTGTTACTTGCTTACCTGGAAATCCCGTATAATGTCCGTTCAAAAGGAATTGTCAAACCTGCACTTGAATGGAGCGTTCAAAAAGGAAATGATGGTGGCCTGGTAACCATGATGGAGAATCACCAACATGGGAACATCCATACTTACCAGGTACATGAGTTTGAACGCGGTGATGTCGTGCAATTTCTTTTTAACGATACGCTCATGCACACCAATGAAGTCTTGCAAGGAGATACCATTGCCCGTGTATTCTCAAATAATCTTCAAATGCGATTGGTGGAAAAGCAGGGAGCGCTCGGTTATCAAAAGGCGCTGTTACAGGCCAGGCTCACCGGCGAAAAGCCGGAAGCTGTGCAGATGGCGCTCGAACAGGTAGCATTGGCCCGTCAGGAGTTGCAAACCCAACAAAAACAAACTGATCGGATCAAAAAGCTGTATGAAGAGGACGTGGTGTCCGAACAGGAATATGAGCTGGCCGTTAATGACCTGCGCATCAAAGAGTATGCCCTTGAAATCGCTGAGTCCAATTATGAAGCAATCACGGCAGGCGAGAAAAAAGAAGAGATAGGCACTATCCGGGCCCGCATAGCCGCCCTGGAAAAGGAGAAAGATCAACTCCAAAGACATAGGAGAGAAATGAACATCCTCTCCCCTATCGACGGGCAAATTCTGAGACAGCGCAATCCTGATGAAACAGGTAACGAAGAAGTGATCAGGGTGGCCGACCTGTCCTTCCTGGTGGTTTTTGTGCCGGTAGACCCGTTTGAAGAACAATATATCAAAACCGGTCAGCAGGTCAGCATCACAAGTGGTTATAGCCAGAAACAGTATGCAGGGGACGTGGTCCAGATTGACAATAGTGTACAGCTAATCAATAATCAGCCAAAAATCTTCGTTACTGTTATTGTTAACAACAAACATTCAGAAAGGGTACTTTTCCCGAATATGGTAGTAGATGCCCGCATCACTTCCGAACCTGTTACGCTCGGCCAATATCTGATACGGATGTCACGGGTAGTATATCAGAATTAATCCCTATGTTGCGATACGAACGGAAATACCTTGTACCCAATTCCCTCCTGGGAAGCCTGCGAAGCCGTGTGAAAGGCTTTACAAGGGAAGACCTGTTTGCCACAACCAACGGCAACGGGTTGCCGCAGTATACCGTTCGCAGCATATATTTCGACAGCCCTGACCTGGCATGTTACCATGAAAAACATGCAGGGCTGATGGAAAGGCAAAAGCTAAGGGTAAGGGGTTACAATCACGAAGAGGATCATCAGTTTCTGGTGCTTGAAATCAAACGTAAAACCGGGAACCGTGTGCGCAAGTACCGCTCCCTGGTAGCCAGAGAAAACCTGAAAAATCTCTTATTAACCGGTGATCTGGAACTATACCTGGAGAATTCGACCAACCCGAATCGTCAGACAACCATTGACAATGCCCGACGATTTTTCTTTCATTATAAACGTAAACCCTTTTTGCCAACCACACTGGTAACTTACGAAAGAGAAGCCTATCACGGCAAACTGAACCCTGGTGTGCGGATCACCTTTGACAAGAATATCCGCAGCCGCAATTATCCGGAAATGACTGAACTATACTCAGATAAAGATCTTCGTTTCCTGTTTAAGGATCATTTTATTATGGAGGTCAAATACTTTGGGGACAACATGCCAGACTGGGTTAAAAGCATTGTGCAGGACTACAAATTGCGCACAGAGGCATTATCCAAATATGTGATTGGTTACGATATTAATACGACATTTGCCCATTATTAAAGCTTTGACAACAATAACATGATAAACGAGTTTGCTGATATATTCACCCTTTCAATAAGCCTGCGCGATGTGCTGGTAAACCTGATTGTGGCTCTCTGCTGCGGGATCATTATTGGTCTGCTATACCGTTTTACTTACAGGGGGCTCAACTATTCGGCATCATTTAATATTTCTATGATCATGTTAACCATGATCACGGCGGTAGTCATTATGGTGATCGGAAACAATCTCGCCAGGGCGTTCGGCATGGTTGGTGCCATGTCGATCATCCGCTTCCGTACAGCCGTAAAAGATGCCGTTGACATCATGTTCATCTTTTTCTCCCTGACCATTGGCCTTGCTGCCGGCGTACAAATGTATATGATCGCTATCACAGGAACCATTTTTATCAGTCTTGTCTTCCTCATTATTAACCGTTTCAACTTCGGCATCGCCCGGAAACGAGAATACCTGCTACAGGTGCTGATGACGTCCGGAGAAGTCTCTGCCGGCGAACTTGACACTGTCATTGCCAAATACTGCAGGAAGTTCAAGCTGATAAACGTCAAAGCATTGGGGGAAGCAGAAAACGAGCTTATGGAGTTTTCTTACCATGTTTTTCTTAAGAATGAAGAACAAGGCAACCGACTAATCACAGCGCTTAAGGAAAAAATGAATGTAAGAAACGTAAACCTGTTTTTTGATGAAAATTAAGGGAGGGCTTTATGCTTTTGAAGATACAATACCAGTCCCATTTCTCCCGGGCAATATGGGTGCTTACCTTGCTACTGATCATCGGTAGCAAACCAATCATATCGAATGAATCAGAAGAAACAATCCCTGATATAGATCCGCCGGTGTTCTCTCATGCTGGTGGCCTTTATTCTGAACCCTTTAATCTTGTTCTTGACACACCGCTCGATGGCGTTTATCCGTATACCGTATCAAAAGACGGATATGAAAGCGTTACCGGAGAGGTTCAGCTCACCGGTCAGGATCTTGACATCACGATAACCCTGCATCCGGACAGCCGGGGTCAGGCGGGCACCAAAGAGGCTGCTGACTTGTTCGATGTCACCTTTCAGGTTGACATGTCAGACTCCCCATACGAACCTGGTGACACGGTATTTATCAGCGGCGACATGATTGAGGATGCCTGGCCCGAGCCGGGTTCTGACCTGTCCATGATCATGGAGCCAACCGACGAAGACCCCCTGGTCTGTTCCATCTCATTTGCCTTACCGGGAGGGAATTATCAGTACAAATATTTTTTACATGCGGGATGGTCTGATGGTGAATGGAGTGGCGACCCCAACAGGCAGGTAACGGTTTATGAAGATGTCGTATTCCAGGATGTCTGGGGAGAGATCGGCGATCCGGACGACCCTGAGGATCCGGATTTCCCGGATACCCCCGCCACGCATACCGTCACCTTCCATATTGAAGATCAAGACGGAAACGATATTGAAGATGCAACGATCACCTTTGACGGAGAAACAGCCGACCCCGGAACCTATGTTTTTACAAACCTGTTACCCGAAGCCGAAATTCGTTATACCACCGACGGCAGTCCGCCGCTCGCCGAAAGCGAACTATATACAACGCCAATCACCATCACGGACAGGGAAGGAGACCCCAACACGATCTCCATGATCCCCACCAACAACATCGGTCCGGGTAACCCTTACGACGAACATTGGCAGGAACCTGCCGGAGAAATCTTTAAAATAAATGTTATCCGGGCAAGGGCCTTTCTTCCAGACGGCTACACATCGCCGGTTGAAACACACAGCTTTCTGGTTGATAATGAAGGGACAGCACGTTACAGCCTGCCACTGATCTCCGTCAATGCCCATGAAGATGCCTTTTTCGATGCCGACAGCGGTATCTACGTACATGGGAACCACCAAAATTACCACCAGCGCGGTCGCGAATGGGAGCGCCATATTCATTTTGAATTATTTGAAAATGAAGGATCAAGAGTCATCGCCCAGGACATGGGTGTACGCATCCATGGCGGTACCAGCCGAAACCGTCCGAGAAAATCATTGCGCCTCTATGCCCGTTCCGACTATGGAACGACCTGGGTAGATTATCCGCTTTTCCCCGACAAACAAATCGAAGAATACAAACGTTTTCTGCTGCGCAATAGTGGAAACGACTGGGGTGATGCCATATTCAGGGACGCTTTTATGCAATCCCTGCTAAAAGATATGGAACTGGATCTTCAGTATTCCAGGCCGGCTGTTGTATTTATAAACGGCGAATACTGGGGTATACACAACATACGGGACCGTCTTGACAACCGGTACCTTCAAACCCATTATGGTCTGGATGACGAGGAGACCTATACCGTGCTGGAAGGGAATGCCGAGCTGGACCGGGGCAATCCGGAGGGTATCCAGCATTATGAGGACATGATCGCCTTTCTGGAAAATGAGGGCGTATCAGATCCGGAAAACTTTGAAGAACTCAAAACCCGGATGGATGTAAAAAACTTTACCAATTACCAGATCTCCCAGATCTATGTCATGAACACCGATTGGCCAGGCAACAACATTCAATACTGGCGTTATTTAACAGATGAATACGAGCCTGGTGCCCCGGAAGGGCTGGATGGCCGATGGCGCTGGCAGGTCTTTGATCTTGATTTTGGTTTTGGGCTCGACTTCGATTATGTTATCGGCGTAAATGAAGGAGCCGCCCACAACACCCTGTCCTTCGCCCTGGAACCGAACGGACCCGACTGGCCTAATCCGCCATGGTCGACCCTTATCCTGCGGAAGCTGCTGGAGAATGAGACTTACCGGCAGCATTTCATCACCCGCTTTTCCGACCTGCTCAACACCACCTTTGACGAACAGCGGGTACAGGACATCCTGGAAGCACACCGGCAGGAATACCTGCCTGAGATGCCCGAACACATTCACCGCTGGCGGATGCCCGACGGTATGGAACACTGGGAGTCCGAACTGGCGGTTATGGAACAATTTGCCACCGAACGTCCGGCCTACATGCGACAATACATGGCTGAAGAATTCAATCTGGGAGACCTGGCCAGCCTTAGCGTTGATATCGAGCACCCGGCACAGGGCAATGTCAGGGTCAACACCATTGAAGTAGAGGGCAGCAAGGAAACATGGACAGGGGAATACTTTAAAGGATTACCGGTCGAACTGGAGGCTGTTCCTTCCACCGGCTACCGCTTCAGTCACTGGGAGGGACTGCCGGAAAACAACACAGCGGAAGAAGTGACCTTTGACCTCTCTGAAGATAAAGCCGTGACAGCCCATTTCCAGGATGCGCTGATCCATTACTGGCATTTCAACAACCTGCCGGATGGCGATATCATCGCCGCCGAAGCCAATTACAGCACCAGCGAAACAGCGGTCATCACCTATCCGGGTACGGGGGAGGGTTATATGGACCGCACCGATGGCACCCTGTTAAATACACACCAGAGTGCTTCTGCCGGCTATGGACTGCGTGTTAGAAACCCCTCCGACACCAGGGAACTCCTTTTTGAAGTTTCTTCGGAAGGTTATGAAGACCTGGCATTCTCCTTTGCCGTCAGGCACACACCAAACGGACAACGTCAGCAATCATTTTACTATTCACCCGATGCCGGCGAAAACTGGATACAGCTGGGTGAAGAATACGACATCAATCCGGATTTTCAAACCCATACCTTCGACATGACCGGCATCCAGGAAGTAAATGACAACCCCGATCTGCGGTTCAGGATCCTTTTTGAAGGGGAAGAAACCACCGGCGACCAGGGCAACAACCGCTTCGACAACATTGCCCTGAGCGGGAGTGCCATTTCGTTGACATTGAACCAGCACAATCCAGCCACCGGTTACGAGAACGAAACCTACCCCGGACATTACTTTTCTGTTTCGGGAGGCACCCCGCCTTACACATATGAAGTAAGTGACGGTTCACTGCCGGCGGGACTGAACCTGTCATCTGACGGATTCCTCTCAGGCTTTCCCACCGAAGATGGTCATTTCACCTTTACTGTCAACGTGACGGATGATGCAGGGGCTCACGACACCCACACCTACACCCTGGAAATTCAACAGCTGACCCTGATCCATTACTGGCATTTTAACAACCTTTTGGGTGGAACACTGCTTTTTGCTGACTCCGACATGTCACTGACGGCTGATAACGGACAGATCACCTACCCCGGAACCGGTGACGGATACATGGACCGTACGGATGGCACCCTGCTTAATATCATGGCGGATGCCTCAGCCGGCTATGGTTTGCGGGTCAGAAATCCTTCCGACTCCAGGGAGCTCATCATTAAGGCACCCTCGACGGGTTATGAGCAACTTGCTTTTTCATATGCCGTCAGGCGCACTACCAACGGAGTCTGGCAACAGGAAGTCTATTATTCACCGGATGACGGAACCACCTGGACATTCATCGGCGACATCCTTGATATCGGTCTTGAGTATGCCGTTCACAGCTTCGATTTGTCGGATTTCCCGGAAACCGCTAACAACCCTGCCCTGCAGTTCAAGATCCTTTTCAAAGGCGAAGAATCCGCCGGCGACGATGGAAACAACCGCTTCGACAATTTGGCGCTCCAGGGTATAAGGCAACATGTATCAACAAGCGAACCCGACACAGAAAGCTTTGAGCTGAAACAAAACTATCCGAACCCCTTCAGCCAGGCAACCACCATCCCCTTCAGGATAAAAGAAGCCGGCCATGTCAGGCTTGATATCTTTGACCTGCATGGTACACATATTGAAACCATCCTGGATGGGTACAAGTCGCCCGGCCTGCATGAGGTTCGGTTTAACGGCGGACGTTATCCTAAAGGCGTGTATATTTACCGTCTGAATACGCAAAACAAATCAGAAAGTCAGCAAATGCTCCTTTTCTGATACCCTGATCAGTCAAAATATGTAACTTTGTCTGTTTTCGGCAACCTAATCGGGGGATTATGAGATCAGTAAAATCATTATTACCGGGGAAAACTTATAACAGGGCTATTTTGCTGATAGTGATCGCCATTGTGGCCATGAATTTCTATCACCACAACTGGAATCGTGAAGGACGTGTTATTGAATGGGATATAAAATCTTACTATGCCTACCTGCCCGCCTTGTTTATTTACCAGGATCTTTCATTCGATTTTATTGATGAAGACCCGGAAAAATTCGGCGACCTGATCTGGCCGATCACCACCCCCACCGGTAACAAGGCCATCATAACCACCATGGGTCTTTCGGTATTGTATTCTCCCTTTTTTGCCCTGGGGCATGCCTATGCATCCATCACGCACTGGGAAGCAGACGGCTATTCCATACCTTACCGCTTCGCCCTGAACTTCAGTGTATTGTTCTATGTCCTGTTTGGCATGATCTTTTTGAAGAAGATATTACTGAGATATTTCAGCCCGTGGGTAACCACATTTACCCTGGTGGCTGTGGTAATGGGCACCAACCTGTTGTACTATACCACATACGAGGGAGCCATGTCCCATGGCTACAACTTTGCCCTGATCGCCCTGTTTTTATGGCTGACTATCCGCTACTATGACCACCCGGGATCCATAAAAAAAATCATGCTTCTGGGGTTCCTTGCCGGATTCATCACCCTGATCCGACCTACCAATATCATTGTATTGTTATTGTTCTTCCTGTGGGGGGTTGACAGCTGGCAAAGTTTTATGAGCCGGATACGCTATTATCTCCGCCGTTTTGACCTGGTAGCCATCATGGCCCTTTTCTTTGTGCTGGCATGGCTGCCACAGCTCATCTACTGGAAACAGGTCTCGGGCATGTTTTTCTATTTCACCTATGGAGGAGGAGGCGGCTTTTTCTGGGACAATCCCCAGATCTACAATATCCTGATTAGCTATAAGAAGGGCTGGTTCGTATATACGCCACTCATGTTTTTTGCCTTTCTGGGGATATTCCTGTTGCCCTGGCGAATAAATGGCCTTGCCCCCAGCTTGAAAGGAGCCTTTTTTCCCATTCTGCTCTTTAAGCTTTTAAATATATATATATTATCATCATGGTGGTCGTGGTGGTTTGGCGGCGGCTTTGGTCTGCGGGCTTTTGTGGATTCATACGCGATCATGGCCATCCCTTTTGCCGCCCTGCTTTCGGTGTTGACTTATCAGCCAAAATGGCTTCGCTACCCGGTATTCAGCCTTTTTATCCTGCTGATCCTTTTTAATAATTTTCAGATAGAACAATACCGGCGCGGTGCCATTCATTATTGGTGGATGAATAAAGAGGCTTATTGGGAAACCTTTCTAAAACGACGTCCGACCCAACGGTACTGGAACCTGATAACCATCCCTGATTATGAAAAGGCCAGAGAAGGGATTTACGAAGCTATTCCGGTAAATGATGAAGATGACAGCGAGGATACAACAGACGAAAAGGACAAAACGAAACCCGATGATCACAGTCAGGAAGACAAAGAGCGGATCCTTCAGCAGATCGAGAAGGACCTGCGTAACGATCCTGACATGGATGCTTTTATCCGGGAAAAAGCTAAGAAAAGAGGCCTGCCGGTAGATTCCATTTACCGGCTCGAGGCTATGTGGTATTATAACAACGAAGAATACTGATGCTAAACGGAAAAACTGTTGCCGTGGTGGTTCCCGCCTACAATGAGGAAACCCAGATTGGCAGGGTAATTGAAACCATGCCCGGCTTTGTTGACCGGATTATCGTGGTAAATGACTGTTCGCGCGATAACACCGCCACTATTGCCGAACAATATATGGGACAACTCCCGAAAGTCGCCCTCCCGGAAAAAGAAACCCCATCTGAAAGCATTTTCAGCGAGGCTGATCGTATCATGGCTGAACTGAATAAGAAAGAACGACAGATGCTTGTCCCGGGGGATATCATTTCCGGTGATAAACACGAAAAAGTGGTATTGATCAACCTGCACCAAAATTCCGGTGTGGGCGCAGCCATCGCCAAAGGCTACAAATGGGCAAAAGATCATCACATCGATTGCACGGCTGTCATGGCCGGCGACGGCCAGATGGATCCGGCTGAACTGGAGAGTATCTGCCGGCCTGTTGTGGATGAAGGCATCGACTACGTCAAAGGGAACAGGCTAATCCACCGGAGCGCCAACATGATCATCCCGAAGATACGCTTCCTGGGAAACTCCATCCTGTCGATCTTTACAAAACTGGCATCCGGCTATTGGCATGTGTCAGACACCCAATCCGGCTTTACCGCCATATCAGGGAAAGCACTAAACGCTATTGAGCTGCACAAGATCTTCAAAAGCTATGGTATGCCTAACGATATGCTGGTCAAACTAAATATCGCCATGTGCACCATCAAAGAGGTGGAGATCAAACCAATATACAATGTAGGGGAAAAATCCAAAATGAAAATTTATAAGGTGATCCCACGCGTATCTTGTCTTCTAATCAAATCCTTTTTTAAACGCTTGTGGACCAAATATTTTTTCCGGGATTTTCACCCGCTGTTTTACCTGTACAACATGGCATTTATCCTGTTTTTTCTCAGTATTCCTTTTGCCATTCGTATTTTGCAGTACCTTGTCGGTGGATCAGCAGGAGAAAGACCAATTCTGAACTCAATCATGTTTATGTTTCTGGTAGTCAGTGCTTCGCAGTCGCTGCTATTTGCGATGTGGATGGATATCCAGGACAATGACCGTCTCTATAAGTAGACAACTAAGATTTTAGAGTGGAAAATACTTGTTAACAGAAGCTGCAATTTTAAAACGGCCAACTACCATTGAGAGATTATACCCTGAAAGCATACCAACAGTATATCCGGGCGATACAAAAACGTATTGGTCTGTTTGTACGGTTTGACAGGTACTTTATCCTCAGGGATAAGCCAGCATCATTTTGCCTGCTGCGACATGATGTTGACAGGAAACCACGGCAGGCACTCGACATGGCAAAACTGGAGCATCAGATGGGGGTACAGGCAACGTATTACTTCCGGATGAAGCGGTGTTCCTTTAATGAAAACATAATCAAACAAATAGCGTCCCTGGGACACGAAATCGGGTATCATTATGAAGACCTGTCTGATACCAACGGCAACATGAAACAGGCTATCAGACGGTTTGAGCAACATTTGAGCAGACTGAGAACCATTGCAGCGGTAAAAACCTGTGCCATGCATGGGAACCCGCTTAAACCCTACGACAATTTGGATATGTGGCGTGTTCCGGAAAACCATGAATACCTCACAAGTCAACTGGGGATGTTGGGTGAGCCCTATCTGGATATTGACTATTCCGATATAGCATACATTAATGATACCGGAAGGAATTGGACATCCACCCGGTCTAACCGCCGCGACAAGGTAAATTCAGGGGTCAGTGCCGATTTTTCTTCCGGAAAAGCATTGTTAGATTATCTTGCTACTGATCCAGCTCCTAAGATTTGTTTCCAGGTTCATCCGGAGCGCTGGAGCGACCATCCGTTTGTATGGGCAACACAGTGGGTAAAGGACAGGGGTATCAATGCGGCAAAAGCAGGCATTACGTTTATTATGAAAAACAAGTAAACCATGGATAACACCACGACGGATAACACCACGACCGGTCTATTTATGCAGTTTCTGCGGAAGCCGTTCCGAATGACGGCGGCGGTATTCAGGAAAATGCTGGCAGTGATTGCATACAACAGTTTTATCCCGCCGTTGAACGTTTTTCTACACCGGCTCAGGGGCGTAAAAATCGGCAAGGATGTATTTATAGGTCGTTGTACCATTATCGACGATTTCAGGCCGGATATGGTCGAGATCGAAGATGGTGCGGGCATTGCCACGGGTGTGCTGATCCTGGCGCACAAACGGGACCTTCGCCTCTATAAAGCAAATACGGGCCGTAAAGACTATCCTTTTTTTATCAAAAAGATAACCATTAAAACGAACGCCCAAATAGGGGCCAGGGCCATCATTATGCCCGGAGTAACTATTGGCAGAAGCGCTGTAGTGGCAGCAGGAGCTGTGGTAACAAAGGATGTTCCCGATAATGAATTTGTGGTGGGTGTACCGGCCAGACCTATGAATAAAACAGAATAATCAACACAAACAAAACTTTTGCTCTATTTTGAAAAGGCTGTTTACATATTTGTTCTATGCTTCGCTTATCTTTCTGGGAATATACTTATATAAAGCCGACTATTTAAGTATCCCAAAAATAATCAGCGGGCAGTATCTTGGAATATCGATTGCGTTGCTTTTTACGGGCTTCTTTGTCCAATATTTTAACTGGCGGAATGTACTGCGGATTTTCAATCTTCATGTATCCCTGCCAGACACCATCAGGTCAGTCAGCCTGACCATTTTCATGAAATACATCCCCGGAAAGGTTATGGTCATGCTGGGACGTGCGGCATATATCTCCTCCAGATACAATGCCTCGCTCGAATATACATCTACAGCATCGGTTTTTTCGCAAATCATCGCTTTATGGGTCGGATTCCTGCTGGGCAGTATCGTCCTCTTCAATCCCGAGATCAGCATCAGCTGGCAAATCATTAGCTTCATCATCTTCCTGGGTTTATCCATTGCACTGATCTTCCCGGGTTTGCTTAAAATAGTGTTCAACCTTTTTTTCAGGATCCTGAAACGCCGCGTCGAATACCCGAGGTTGCGACACAGGGATATGCTGGCCGCCCTTCCACCATTTATCATCACCTGGCTTTGCTGGGGATTTGGCTTTTATTTCCTGACGTTATCCATGGTCGATCTTGAGATACCGTTTACATTTGGATTTGCCTTTCCACTGGCGGGCGCCCTGGCCATTGTATCACTCTTTGCCCCTGGCGGCCTGGGTATCAGAGAGGGATTGCTGGTCAGCAGTATGCTGATCTACGATATCCCGCTTGGGGATGCAACAACCATTGCACTGGCCAGCCGCTTATGGTTTTTGCTGGGTGAGTCAGCATTTTTTGGTCTGGGCTTACTGCTTCAATTCCTTGAAAATAAAAAGCCTGAAATTTCAAAAGAACATATTCGGGATTAACCGAATAACTCACTATCTGTTGACATACAAACCGGGTAAAATACCTTTAATCAGCGCATTAACATCACTTTAGAAGAAACAGAACCGCCATCCGTCCGGACATGCAGGATGTAAACACCATTCTTCAGCAAAGTAGTATCAATAGAATATTCTTTTGCAGCCGATGGTTCAAAACAAGCAACAAGCTGACCCGAAAGTCTTGACAGTTTAACCTCCCTCATCGGGTCTGCCGTAATAATGGTAAAACGGTCATTTGCCGGATTCGGATAAACACATAGTTTATTATCCTGGTTGTCAATAGAGTCTTCTTCATGCTTAAACGTTACAAAGATCTCATGGTCGGCATCCACATTACTGAAGGCATACATGACTGTATCTCCTGACAATGCAGTTAGTTGATCGATAACACAAGACCCGTCAACAAGGATCTCTTCGATTTCATGATTTTCTGTCGGTACAATCCGGAAATGTTTATCATCACCTTGATAAACAGGGATCCTCCCCGAAGGTAAGATCTTTCCATGGCCATCAGCCGAGGCATGAATTGTATAGGCATCCATCACTGTTCCTTCCAGGGTAACATTGTTGAAGGTAACCCTGTTGCCTTCATCCGCTTCCGGGTTATCGGCCTCAAAACGGATACGTACCTTTAAATCCGCATTGTTAGCAACATCGGGAATACCGCTGAAATCAGCCTCATAATACTGATAACTGCTTTCCAGTGACCAGTCATACGCTGGCAAACCCTCACTTGTCCATTCACCCGGCTTGACTTGATAATCAACGATCAGCCTGTCGGCAGCCCCTTCATCTTTGGCGGCAAAAGCAAAAACCAGGTCTTTATAACCTTTTGCAGGCAGGTGAAAGATCATGGTATTCTCATTGATATGATCGGCCATAGGCTGTTTGACCTGTATACCGCGCATGGTATCTTCATACGCATGATAAGGCAACGAATCATTCACCTGCCAGCGGTAATTAATTGGTGTTGGCTGGTTTCGGCGCTCCATGGAAGCTTTTCTCCGGTCAGGGTGGCCTGCTTCAAAGGGATAGCCCTCCAGACAGCTGTTGTATTCGATCGTCCCGGTATTCAGGGCTCCGTGCGTAGAAGCCAGGTATTCGAGTGGGGTATCGTTAGGGATGGCGGTATCGAACAACCAATAGTGTAACAGCACATCCTCTCCGGTTTTCTCAAAATGCGCGGTTAACTCAACATCCTCTTCTCCGGAGAGTCTGACGGGGTTTTCCGTACCATTGTAACTTCCTTCCCAATGGGAAAAACTATACCCGGGGGCCGGGATGGCTTCCACCTCAATAGGAATATCCTTAAAATATTTTCCGTTCCAGGGATAGGGTTTTTCAGAGACCCCCGGGGTGCAAGGCACAATTTCTATGGTATTAATGCGGATATGGCCCTTGAGAGTGTTGGATACGTCCAGTTCAACTATAACGTCATCCTCAATGTCAAATTTTTCCCTGATATGTTTCCTTTGCGCTGAAGGTCTCCTTTTTGAAAATTCTAACATTCTGTTAGCATTATTTTCCCATTTATTCAGTTCAGAGGGATGCCCCCAGCGTGCAATATGGTTTGGTATTTCCGGCTTAATCACGTTTTTCATGTCCATGATTACCCGGGTGGTTCTTTCCTCCAGAAAGCAAGTATTCAAAAGGTCGGCAAATCGATTGATAAAACGGATCCTGAACCGCTCATTCTCAAGAAAACTTCTTAACAGAGAAGTGGACCAGGGCGGATTGGCTTTATCCCATTGCTCCTCTGAGGTGGCATAAGCCAGGGTATTGTGCTGGTATTGGGAGCCTCCAAGGAATCCAAAACCAAAATCCAGGTCATAAAACAACCACCGCCACCGCCCGTCATGGCCATAAGGGGCATTGGGCAGGTATTTTTCTGTTCTGAGACGCCAAAAGTCAATGTTGCTGTGCGGCCAGTCGGTATTGGCTGAGAATATATGGGCGATCTTGTAATCGATGAAGTTTTCGGTATCAATCCGGGTTAAAATGTAATCGTAATGATGGTCTTCTTCCAGGCCATTTTGTTCAATGTAATCCAAGGTGGCCAGGTAATGTTTGTTATCGCCTTCCTTCACAAGATATCTGCGGCTAAGCAAATCAATATTTTCGGGATCAATTTGATGTACCCGCTCCAGGTAATGCTTGTCATAGCGTTCCCTGATGTTGTGAATACCCCAGTATTCGCCATTGATAAAAGCAATGGACGGCTGATATGCCTGGGTATTAAAATTCAGGTGTTTAACAATAGTTTGGATGGCTGCATCCCTGAACATGGCAGCCATGACATCCTGACCGGAATTCCTAAACAACAGCCTTTTATAGCCGGTTGACCCATTCCCGAAAACATCAAAATCAACCTCACTTTGGCCGTATTTATTCCTTGCATAAACCCGCAGGGTTTTTAAAGGCATGGTTCGGGATCCCCCTCCGTGTATGCGCAATCCTATATTTTGATTATGGTAGGCACCATCCGGAAAAAAGAGTTCAATAGTTGCCTCTCGCTCCCACGCCGGCCCTCTTTGGTGGTAATTGGCATTGGGCGCTCCCCACCAGTTGTCATGGTTCCATCCAAGTTCATTATAAATATCACCAGGAACATAAATGCCGATGGAATCGCTGAACAGGGAGGCCGGGTGGGTTGCAATGGAAATAACCGGCAGGCGGGAATATCCGCCAATATTTGATTGTGTTTGTACTGAAGAGGGGAGATAACCCTGCTTTTGTGCAATAGCCCTTACAACGGCAATGCTGTGGAAGGAACCTTCAGGAGTATACCATCCAAACCCGTTCTCTGCTGCCTCCACAGGTGTGGTGCGAATATACATCAAAGAATCCGGGGGAGCCTCAAATTGAAACGGTGCTGTATACATTGCCGAGCTTTCATTTGGTTCACTTCCATCGGTGGAATAATAAACAAAAGCCTCTTCTTCCGGATGATCTATTTCTACCTGGTATTTCCTGTTTTCAATAAACTGCAGGTTGATTTCGGGTTGTCCGGTTATGCCTGTATATCCCTGACTAATATTTCCGTTTCCCGGAGTGGGCTCGGAAAAAAAATACCATTGATTGGCCCCGTCGGGCTTTCGGCCATACGAGATGTTGGTAGGGATCGTGGTCGGATTCAGTTCATCGGTTGTATCCCCTTCCGGACAGGTGATTATTACCTCCTCTCCGGCCTGAGCTACCCTGAAGTTCGCATGCAATGGTGCACCGGGATCATTCCGGTCTTTTCCGGAAGCCCAGATGAGCAAAAAACTGTCAGGTTTCAGGGTAACCTCCGGAAAAACCCACCTATGGGGCCTGTCATAATCGTCCGATAGACCATAACCGCTAAGGTCGAGCGGCTCATCTCCGGCATTGTAAAGCTCTATCCAGGGTTCGGCATCGCCGTCTTCGTCGGTGATACCCGAACCGTTGGAGGCCAACACCTCATTCACCACGACATCCTGCGCAGCGGTATTTTCAGCAAGAAAAATCAACATCAAAAACGGCAGCAGCAACAAGCCGGCAATGCAGCTTTGGGATGAGGGTTTGCGACGCATTTTGAATACATTTATCCATCAAAGATACCGGTTTTTCATGAATCCGTTTCAGGAGAATAACATCCTCTTTAGATAAGAATAGCCGGGCTTTGACGCGAAAAGGCCGCATCACGGGATTCCGGATACGGCCTTTTACGGTTCCAGGTACCCCATTGCAAAGGGGTATGGGCTCAGACAGCAGTTCTGTCAATGCTGTCCTGGTTCATTAATTGGTATTTACCTGCACCCTGATCGTTCTGGTGCCGCCGGCTGCAGAAACCTGCACAAAGTAAAGACCAGGTTTATATCCGGATACATTGATCTCATGGTGGTCATCGTTTACAGCAACATCATAAACGATCTTGCCAAGCACATCCACCATTCTGATGGCCTCCATGTTGATGTCGGATGTGATGATAAGATGCTCATTTGCAGGATTTGGATAAGCTTCCACCTCTATGTGTTCAATATCCGGCAATGACGTATCATCCCTGACCAATACGACTTCTTCCGTCACATCCTCATCTGTAATTTCCACTGATCCTTCTGAATCAAAATAACCGCCCCTGCTCACGACGTAATCATATTCACCGGCCGGCATATCATCAAACTGATATTGACCGGCACCAAACACCTCATCATCCAGGGTTATGGTTGCATCCATGATCTCATTGCCATCTTCGTTGACCACATGGAATGTCAGCATATAGGTTGACATGGCAAATTCGGCGGTAACAGCAATGTTTCCGGTTACATCTGTATCGATACGCGGGTTTTCGGTCACTCCATCGCTCCATTCAACAAAATGGTAGCCTTCGTCAGGAATAGCCTCCACCGGCGCGGCGTCATTACCATGTTCAACTGTTTGCTCAGTGTCCCCGATAATGGATCCGTTGTCACCTGCCTCGTATTGTAGTGTATAAACATTAATCGCAAACGCGGCGTGAATAGTATGGTTATTTGTCACATTCTGGAATGTATAAGCAGACTCATCGCCGATGCTGGTACCATCAATGGTGACATCATCAATATGGTATCCTGTGTCAGGGATAAACTGGAATTGCTGGTTTGTGCCATGCGTAACCTCCACCTCACCTTCCGGATCTATGGAGCCCCCTTCTGAAGAAGTTGCCGTGATGGTATATGAAGTTAACTGGAATTCAGCATGGATGGTGTGATCGTCTGTGACATTTTCAAAAGTATAATCTTCAACCGCATCCACCGGATCACCATCAACCAATAGTTCCTGAACTTCGTAACCGGTATCGGGGATTATAGAATAGGACTGGTCATCACCGTGCGTTACTGCAGTTTCACCCAATGGGCTGATAGTCCCGTTTTCACCGGCAGAAGAGGTAATCGTGTAGGTATTCAGTGCAAAGAGCGCTGTTACTGACAGGTCGCCGGTAACATCTGTATCCGTACGCGGGTTGTCTGTCACTCCGTCGCTCCACTCCACAAAGTGGTAGCCTTCGTCTGCCACTGCTTCCACCGGCGTACCGTCATCACCATGCCCGACAGTTTGGGTGGCTTCTCCGGAAATTGAACCATTGCCATCGGTGTCGTATTCAAGTGTATACGTATTGATGTCGAAGAAGGCAATCACATCGATATCTCCTGTGACGTCCATGTCTGTCCTTGGGTTATCTGTGACCCCATCACTCCACTCAGTGAAGTGATAGCCATCATTCGGCACGGCTGTCACAGGACTTCCATTGCCGCCATGATCAACCTGTTGTTCAGTGTCGCCGGTGAGCGTACCATTTCCATCCGTACCATAGGTCAACGTATAGGTATTCAGGGCAAAGACGGCATGGATGGTGTGGTTTGAGGTCACATTCAGGAAGAGGTAGAAAGACTCGTCACCGACGCTGTTGCCGTCGACCAGAATATCTTCAAGATGGTAACCGGCATCAGCCTCAAAGGTGAAGTTCTGATTATCGCCGTGGACAACTTCGATGTCGCCTTCCGGGTTAATGGAACCACCCTGGCTGGAGGTAGCCTGGATTGTGTAGATATTGACCTCAAAGTTGGCCACCAGATCCCTGTTATCGGCTGCAATAAAGCTAATCACGGAATCCGTACCCACAACTGTATCATCCTCTGTCCAGTCAATGAATTGATAGGCACTTTCCGATGTGGCGGTAAGGGTCACTTCCTCGCCATGTTCGTAGGTACCTGTACCACTGATCGTTCCAGCCTCTAATGGATCTGCAGTGGCTGTGATCACATATTCAAACTTCTCGAAATGTGCGGTAAGTGAACGGTCTTCCTCAGCATCAAATGTATAGATCTCATCGTCCGACACATGCGCATCATCCTCTGTCCATTCAACGAAATAATACCCTTCTTCTGGCGCGGCAGTAAGGGTAACTTCCTGGCCATGCGCATAATCACCGGCGCCGGTGACCGTACCGCCATCTGCAGGATCTGCGGCAGCATCGATTGCATACACTTTCAATTGGAAGTGTGCTGTAAGGTCCCGATCCTGCTCCGCGGTGAAGGTATATTCGCTGTCGCTATGGGTCCATTCCCCGTTGGCTGTCCACTCCACGAATTCATAGCCTGTAGCGGGCAATGCCTCCAGCGTCACTGTTTCACCATGCTGGTAGGTACCCGTGCCTGTCACCGTGCCGCCATCTTCGGGATCAGCAATGGCTGAAATGGTATAGGTCTTCAGTTCAAAATGGGCTGTAAGATCAACATCTTCCTCGGCAGTAAATGCATAGGTCATATCCGTAGATACCTGTACACCATCGATAGTCCATTCCACAAACTGGTAACCTGTTTCGGGGTTTGCTTCCATGGTTACCTCTTCACCATGATCGTAGGTGCCTGAACCTGATACTGTTCCACCAGCAACAGGATCGGCGGAGGCATTGATATCATAGGTAAAGATATCAAAATGTGCTGTAAGGTCCCTGTCGGATTCAGCGGTAAACGTATAGGTTTCGGTAACAGATCCGTTATCATCTGCGATGATCTCCTCTCCGTTTTCCATCCAATTAACGAAATAGAATCCGGTGTTCGGAACGGCTTCGAGGGTCACTTCCTCGCCATGGGTATAGTTCCCTGCACCGACTATTTCTCCGCCGTCTTCCGGGTTGGCCACTGCATCGATGGTATAGATATTGAGTGCAAAGTGGGCAAGCAGGTACTTGCTTTCTGTAATGGTAAAGACGTATTCTTCATCTTCAGATACCACCTCACCCTGGTGTGTCCAGTAGAGGAAGTGGTAGCCGGTATTCGGTGTGGCGGTCATGGTCACCTCCGTGCCATAGTCGTAAGTACCGGTACCTTCAATGGTACCTCCTGCGAACGGTACAGGCTCACCGTTGATGGTGTGCGTATGGATATCAAACTTAGCTGTCAATGTGCGATTTTCTTCCGCGGTAAAGGTATATGTCTCATCTTCAGATAGAAGTTCTTCGCCTTCGAACCAGCCGGCAAAGTCGTAGCCTTCGTTCACTTCCACTTCGAGGGTGACTTGATCGCCATGCGTGTAGGTACCTGTACCGGATACGGTTCCTCCTTCTTCCGGCTCAAGGTCTGCTGCGATCTCATAGTCGTTGAGTTCGAAATGCGCGGTCAGATGCCTGTCCTGGGTGGCCGTAAAGGTATAATCATTGCCTTCGGTCTGGATGATCACTCCGCCTTCTGTCCAGTATTTGAAATGATAACCGGTGCTCGGAAGGGCTTCCAGGGTTACGTCAGCGCCATGGCCATAGGTACCTGTGCCGGTAACGGTACCACCTTCCACCGGACTGGCATCGGCAGTAATGTTGTAGTCATCCTCAGAGAACCTGGCAATGAAATGTTTGTCACCTGCATCATCACCTGATGCAGTATGTTTGTATAATGGGCTCGCTGTGATAAACTCCTCATCTTCATCTGTTACTTCATACCAACCAACAAAAGTGTAACTGGACTCGGGTATGGCAAAGAACGTCAGTGATTCTCCGTGTAGCAGATCAAAAATTCCATCGTCAAAGGAACCATCGTCGAGGCTCACCGAACCGCCTTCTACGGGGTCGATGTCTACACTGATGGTGTAAGTTTTAAGTTCAAAATGTGCCGTTACATGGAGATCTTCCTCTGCTATGAATGTGTAAACCATATCTGTAGATAGCTGGTTTCCGTTAACGGTCCATTCTTTAAACGCATAACCTTCTTCCGGTGAGGCCTCCAGGGTCACTTCTTCACCGAAACTGAAAGAGCCGGTGCCTGTGACTGTACCACCAATAGCGGGTTCAGCCTCAGCCGTAATTTCGATTTGCTTCAGTTCAAAATGTGCAGTCAGGCTGCGGTCAGCTTCTGCAATAAAAGTATAGGTTTCGGTTGCATTAGCGATGGGATCTCCTTCTTCTGTCCATTCAACAAAAGAGTATCCCGGTTCGGGAGTAGCATCCAGGATAACTGTTTCCCCGTGCTCATACGTACCTGTTCCGGTAACTGTTCCTCCGGCAGAAGGCATTGCTTGCGCCTGGATTTCGTACTGGTTCTTTGCAAAATGCGCCTCAATATCTTCTCTGTCTTCTTCTGCTTCAAATATGTATATGGAGTTTGCTGAAAGCATGTCGTCATTTTCGTACCAGCCGGTAAAATGATAGCCCTCTGCAGGTGTGGCCTCCAGGATTACTGTCTCAAAATGGTTATACGTACCAGTTCCGGTGACCGTGCCACTTTCATCCGGAACAACAGTTGCGTTAATGTCGTATGTGAATAATGCAAAGTTGGCAGTCAGACTGACATTATCTGAAGGCATGGTAACCGTGGCATCGGCTAAATTTGCATTATCCAGGTGCTGGATGTCACCAGTCCATTCCACAAATTCATAACCTGGATTTGGACTTGCTGTCAGACTCACCTGGTCATCAGGATTGTAACTTCCGGTTCCCGAAACCGTGCCTGCTCCAACCGGCTCAACGTTTGCCATGATAGAGTACTCTCCGATTTCAGCAAATATTGCGGTCACTTCGATTGGGCCCTGTACATCCGTATCAGTACGTGGATTGTCAGTCACACCATCGCTCCATTGCACAAATTGATAATCATCATCTGGGTTGGCTTCTACCGCGGTACCATTTTCCCCATGGGTAACGGTCTGGGTTATTATGCCCACATCGTTTATTGACCCGTTATCTCCGGCAATGTATGTCAGGAGATACTCATTAATTTCAAACGTAGCTTCAATGCTTCCATCCTCCTGAACATTGGTAAAGGTATATCGGTTCTGGGGTGGAATCGTCACATCATCAATAATCAATTCTGTCGTATGATACCCTTCATCCGGAACGATATCAAAGGTTTGATTATCGCCATATTCTACAATGACAATTCCATCCTCACCTTCCGGTATGATGGTGCCATTAGTCCCGGATGTCACAGTGATCTCGAAAGTCTTCTTGGTGAAGCTTACATATACATGCTGATCTTCCTGAATATCTTCCAGGATGAAAGTTTCGCCTTCAAAAGTTTGTGTGACACCTCCTACCACGATTTCGTTCACTTCATAACCTTCATCAGGAGAAAGGGTGAATGTCACCGTGCCACCATAATCTACAACAGCCTCCACAGGATCAATGGAGCCATTATCACCGGACTCAGCCGTAATGGTATACGTGTGTATTCCAAATTTTGCGGTAATGCTGTGGTCTTTGGTTACATTGGTAAATAAGTATGATGAAGGCGTCCCTATACTAATTTCATCCACCAGCACATCATCAATGAAGTGGCCTGTATCAGGTTCAAATTCAAAATTTTGATTGTCACCATGGGTGACTGTTACCGTACCTGCAGGATCAATTTGGCCACCTCCCTCTGATTCTGCCAGGATTGTATACTCATTCAAATCAAAGGAAGCGTGAATAGTATGGTCATCTGAAGTAACATTTTCAAAAGTATAAGTTATTGTGGGCGTCAGTGTTGTTGGCTCGACTGGATTACCATCTACCACCAATTCATCAAACGAATAATTGGTATCTGGTGTAATGGTAAAGGTGATGTCATCGCCATGGGTGACCACCACATCGCCATTCGGGTCTATTTCACCATTGTTACCGGATGTAGCAGTGATGGTATATGTTTTGAGTCCCAGGGTTACTGTTTCAGTCATGTTGCCCGTAACCTCTGTATTGCCATTCACCGGATTATACCCTTCAGCTGACACTGTATAGGTATAAGTGTCGGGCACAAGCTTCTCAAATACCCAGGTGTCTGTTGACACACCCACATCATCCAGCTCTACTTCGGCATGTTCGATGGGGTCGCCTGCTTCATCTTCTATCTCAAAACCAAGGGTATATCCTACATCAACATGATATACATAGCTCTCTTCCGGGTTCAGCACGGAAAAACCATCGTCGTCCGTAATGCTTGTTACCACAACAGTGTAAGTGCCTCCTGCCAGCGTTTCGTTGAAAATGTCCTCATTTTCTGAAACAGTTACACTGAACACATCAGTATAAACCGCACTTTTGATCTCCACATCTATCTCAAAGGGATGAGAGCCCTTAATGACCTCCTCAAGGCTCATTACAATGACATCCTCGCTGCTGTAGAGGAAGGAATCGCCGGGATCTGCAGGCTGATCATTGAAGGCGAACCGGAGTTCGGGTTGTTCAATCTCGAACGTGGTATTTGCATCAACGCCATCTATGACAACTGATACACTATAGGTACCAGGGATATCCGTGAGGCCATCGGTAGTGTATTGACTCTCGCCAC